>NZ_ATLP01000037.1:0-33248 GCF_000416215.1 Pseudomonas sp. CF161 | reverse complement strand
CGGCAGCGCCACCGCGTGCAGGCCACCGACCACCACCAGCACCGGCCCCTGCCCCGGACGCCGGGCGGCCAGGGCCTGCTGGATATGCCAGGCCATTTCCGCCTCACGGGCCAGGGTGCCGTCGGCCAGCAGCTCGTCGTGGCTGCAATCCAGGCGCGCCAGTTGGCAATAGGCCGCGACCCGGGTCAGGTGCTCGGGCCAATCGCCCCGGGTCGCCGGCACCTCGAACAGGTGTTCCCAGAGTTCTTCGTGGTCGCGGCAGCCCAGTTGGCTGGCCAGGCGTTGCAGGTGTTCGCTGCGCTGGTAACGACCTTCGTCGAGCAGCGAGTCCTGGCCGAGCTCCACCTCGGGCGGCAACGCTTCCAGGGCGCATTGCTCGGCAAAGTCGAGGTCGATAAAACGTGCGGGTATGCCCAGGGCCGCTGCGGCGCGCAGGGCCACCAGCTCCGGCGAATAGTCACAGAACGGATAATAGGCGGCGCGCCGCGAATCCGCCGCCGCGCCGCCCACGGCGTAGGTGTAGATCGCCAGGGGCATCTGCGCTTCGGGGTGCACCAGCAGCGGCAGCAACGGGTCGAAGGACCGTGGCCCTTCCACCAGCACCACGCTCGGCGGATGGCTGGCAAACAGTTGCTGCAATTGCCAGGCGCAACCGGGGCTGTGGTGGCGCACGGCAAACACAATCAACTCATCGCTGGCCAGGCTCTGGCCCAGGGCGCGCAGGCTGGCGCTGTCCAGCTCGGTGCCGGCCAGGGACGCGTCAGCGATCAAGCTCACGCCGCGCCTCAAGCACCCGCTGCCATTGCGGTTGGCGCTGGGCCCGCTGGCGCACCACCACGTCGAAATAGTGGCGCAGCTTGCCGCCGTCCTCGGGGTTGTCCTTGAGCACGGTGCCGATCAGTTGCCGGGCAATATGCTCGCCGCCGACCACGCCGTTGCCAAAGTAGTGGGCATCCAGGCTGGCGGCGTACCCCACCGCCACCGCCTCGGCGGCCGACATCACCGCGCTGGGTTTCTCCAGCACCGTGCCTTCGGCGGTGGCGCCGTGGCGCAGATCGTTGAAGGCGGTCACCAGCAATTCGAGCACGTCGGGGCTGAAGTCGACCTTGACCTGGGCCTGTTGCAACAGGGCCTCGGTCTGCTCGCGCACCAGTTGGGTTTCCAGGCGCCGGTCGCTGATGGGGCGCACGGTTTCGAAGTTGAAGCGGCGCTTGAGGGCGCTGGACATCTCATGCACGCCCCGGTCACGCAGGTTGGCGGTGGCCAGGATATTGAACCCCGGCGCGGCAAACACCGTGGCCTCCTCGCCCTTGAGTTCGGGCACGTGCAGCACCTTGTCCGAGAGCAGGCTGATCAGGCTGTCCTGGATCTCGGGCTGCATGCGGGTGATTTCTTCGATCCGGCACAGGCTGCCGCTGCGCATCGCCTCATACATCGGGCCGCGCACCAGGGCGCGCTGGGTCGGGCCTTCGGCCAGCAGCAAGGCGTAGTTCCACGAATAACGGATCTGCTCCTCGGTGGTCCCGGCCGTGCCCTGTACCGTGCACAACGACTCGCCGCAGATCGCCGCCGCCAGCAGCTCGGAGAGCATCGACTTGGCAGTCCCCGGCTCGCCCACCAGCATCAACCCACGGTTGCTCATCAGGGTCACGATGCAGCGGTCGATCAGGGCATCGTCGCCATAGAACTTGCGCCGCACCTGCAACGCCCCGTCGCCGAGGATAAACCCGCGCACCGCGCGCGGTGACAGGCGCCAGCCGATGGGGCGCGGGCCGCTGTCGTGCTGTTGCAGGCGCGCCAGTTCAGCGGCGTGGGCCTGTTCGGCCGGGGCCTTGAGCATTGCGCCAGGCGCAGGGGTCATGGGCGTGGTCCTTTAAGGTGGCGTGCCAGGCGTTCAGTATTCACTTTTCTTTTCCCAATCCGGGTCGAACCCTGTGCCCTGGGCGGCGATCGAGCGCAGGTCGTGGTAGCACTCCGAAAGCAGAATCGTCGGCACCTCGGCCAGGGGCATGCTGTGGCCGCCGCGATAGAACGTCAGGTCGACCAGGGCCACGGTGCGATTGCTCTCTGGCAGCGGGTTGCCGGTAAAGCGGATATCGGCCGACAGCCCGAGGCTGACAAAGGACTTTTCATAGGTGTAGAACCAGCCGGCATCCTCGGTCGCGCCCCGGGTATACCCCAGCTTCAGCGCGCGGCCGCGCAGGGCGAAGGCTTCCAGCAGGTGGCCCTTGAAGTCCTCGATGGCATGGGCCTCGCCCTGCCCTTCGGGCAACTGATAGACGCCCTTGCCCAACTGCTGGAACAGCGGCGTCACTTCGTAGTCCACCAGGTGCTGCTGCCACTGCGCCAGTTCCTCGGCGCCCAGCAGCGAATCATGGGCCAGGCGCACCCGGGCGTCGTCGGCCAGGGTCAGCGGGTTGTCCTCGCGATCGGTCAGGCTGCCATCGTCCAGCGGGCGGAAGCTGGCCACAACCCGGTCCCCTTCGACCTGCACCCACACCAGGCGCTGCAACAGCCGGCGCATGATCGGGTGCTGGTTGAGGTAACGCTGCCAGTCGGCGTACGGCCACTCGCGGCCGGTGCACAGGGCTTCGTAGAGGCGCTCGGTCTGCTGCTTGACGATGCTGGCCAGGGACTTCTTGGCGCTGGCGAATTGCTTCTTCGCCTCTTTGGCTTCGTCGGCGTCGTCGTCCTGGCGCGGGTCGGGCAAGGCGGCGATTTTCTTGCCGTCGGGGTTGTACAGCTCGATCTTGAAGTCGGCCAGCAAGCGCGCACTGAACAGTCGCTCGCCGTAACTCAGCTCCAGCACGCCGTGCTCGTCGAAGCCGGCCGAAGGCAAGGTGCGGTCCGCCAGCTCGGCCAGGGTCCAGTGGTTGCGTTCGGCCAGGGCCTGGGCTTGCAGGATGGCTTCTTCCTGAAAGCCCGCGGTGCGAAAGCGACTGGCAATGGACAGCAACAGCTGGGTCGCGGACGGGTGCTCGACCCAGGCCAGCATGGCGATCAGCGCCTTGCCCTGGGACGCGCGAGTGCCATAGAACTCCTTGAGGTAGCGCCCGGCCGGGGCCGCTGCATCAGCTCCGGCACAGGCCGCCACCACCGCCAGCAAGCCCTTGCTGGCCGCCGCCGAGCCTTGGGGCTGACGCATGAAACGCGGCAGGAAGCTGGCGCTCAGTTCGTCCAGGCTCTTGCCCAGGTGCGGGCTGTCCTTGTAGTCGTCCGGGTAGCGCTGGATGAAAAACAGGGTGTTGGTGGCATGCTGCTCGGCCAATTGCTGGGCCTGCTCCAGCGGGATCGGCCGGGTGTCTTCGGCGAGCCAGGTGTCCAGCACGAACTGGCCGAAACGCTCGCGGCCACGGGCCTCGAACATCCCGCAGAAGCGCCGCAGCAACGCCCCCGGCTGCGCCGACTTGAGCTTGACCGCCTGGGCCAGCAGGCCCTGGGCCGCCTGGGCCGGAACCGGCTCCTGGGTATCGGCCCAGCGCAATTCGGGCAAGGCGTCCCACGGGAACCACGCCAGGTCCTTGGGCGCGCCCTTGGCCATGGCTTTGCGGGTGTCGATGACCCACTGCTCACGGTCCAGGTACTGCTCCACCGGCTGGCCCATTTGTTCCAGGGCTTCGATCATGGCGGTGCGCACGCCGTCGTTCTTGTCCTTTTTCAGGGCCTGTTCCAGGGCCGGGATCGCCGCTTGATAAGCCAGGTTGCCGAGCCATTTGGTGGCCAGCAGCCGAACCTCGGACTTGCCCGAGCCGAGGGCAGCAATCAGGTGCGCCTCCTTGCCCGGCAGCTGCTCCAGGGCGCGTTGGGCCAGGGCCCGCTCCCCCTGGTTGGAGCCCAGGGCGATCTCGAACAGGCGGTTGATCAACGGCGCGGGCGGCGCTGTCATCTTGACCACCGCGGCGTACAGCGCGTCGGTGTGATACACCTCCAGGGCCGCCAGCGCCTGCTCCAGCCAGCCCTGATGCAGGGCGAAGTACGGCGCCACCGCGTCGGCATCCCAGCCCTCGGCAAACCCGTTATTGAAGCAATCCTGCAGCAGGCTGTCGCCGCTGCGGCCACGGTCCTCAAGCATCTGCGCCAGGGACATCAGGCTCAGCGAGTCGTCCTGTCGGTAGGCTTGCTCCAGCGCGCGGCAGGTGATGTGGCTCAGGCGGCCCTCGCCACTGCCCAGGGCGTTGCAGAAATCCAGGACCTTGAACGCCATCACCGCGGTCAACGCCTCGCTGTCGGCGAAGGCCTGCATCGCCGAGCGGGAAAAGTACTCGCTGTGGTCTTGCGGCAGCTCACGGGACGCCGGCGGCAGCACTTCGGTCGAGGCCAGGAACGCCTTGAGCTGCTCCAGGGCCGTGGCGCTGTAGCGGGGCCACAACTCCGGTTTGCCGGCAGTTTTTTTCTCCGGGTGGGCGGCGTAGTACTCGATGTTGCTCTGGTTGTGCTGATCGATCAGTTGATTGAGGTCGGCCCACAGTTGCTCGACCACTTCCAGGCGCTCGGGGGTCAGCGCCACCGCCCAGTCAATCACCGGGCCGCTGTACTCAACCGGCCCCTGCTCGTGGGCAGGCTCGGCGTCCCACTCGGCGAGCAGGCCGCGCACCGAGGCCGCACGGTCGGCTTCGGCCAGGGCCCGGGCCTCGGCGCGCAGCGGTGCATCCGCCAACTGGTTGGCCAGGGCCCACAGCAGGCGCAGGCCATGGGCGCGCTGCTCGGGCTTGCCGCCCTGGATCACCAGGGTCAGGGCTTGCAGGGCACCACGCTGGCACTTGAGCAGCAGCGGCGCCGCCTGCTCACGCACTTCGCGATTGCCGCCACAGGCCATTTCACACAGCTCAGTGGCCATGGCGCTCATGACCGGCGGCTCGAGGTCGCTCATCAGGTTCAGAACCTGGTGCTTGAGGTACATGTCCCCCGCCAGCAGCAGCGGCCGCAGCGCCTCGACATGGCGCAGCACCCACTGCGAATAGCCGTCCATATAGGGCACCAGGTAGATGCCGTAGCCCTGGCGGTAGGCGTCGTTCGAACCGCTGAAGCAGGCGGTCAGCAGCGCCGAAGGCGGCAGCTGCGCCTCCAGCAGCAAGGTTTCCATCAAGGGTGCGCTGATGCGCTGGACGATGCGGGTTTCGTCGGTCTGCGGGTCGCGCAAGAGCTCGACGCTGTGGGTCAGGAGCAGCTCTGGCCAATGGCTGCCGTCGGCCATGGTGATGCCGAAGCGGCGGGCCGGACAGGCTTGCAGCACCCGCGCCCAGCGCAACAGCTGGGCCGGGTCGACATCGGTCAGATCGTGATACAGCTGTGGCCCGAGGCTGCCGACCCGGCACGCGTGCCCGCTCAAAATGTGCAGGTAGTTGGCGACGGCGTAGCGCTGGCCCAGTTCGGCCAGGACCTGCGGCCCATCGCCCTGGCGCACATAGGTCAGGATCGCCTCGGCCAGGCCGGCGCGACCGCCGTTCTCGGGCAAGTGGTCAAGGGGTTCGAGGTAGGCCTGCAGGCGCTGCAGCCAGACATTGCCTGGCACTTTGCTCGCCGCTGCGGCCGGCGTTGCGCTGGCTCCACCCAATACCTTGCCTATCCATTTGAGCATGTGTCGTCCTGTTCGCTGTCGGTCCGTTTCGGGCGCGCAGGATATAACACAATTTCCCTTGGCGGCAGGGCGGCCTGTACAGCCGGCGCCCTTCCCCGGGCGGTCGCTTAGGCCTGTGGCAGCTTGCGAAACCCGACAGCCAGGCGGTTCCAGCTATTGATGGTGGAGATTGCCACGGTGAGGTCGACCATTTCGCTGGGGCTGAACGCGCTGGCCAGCAGCTCGTAGTCGGCGTCCGGGGCGTGGGTCTGGCTGATCAGGGTCATCGATTCGGTCCAGGCCAGGGCGGCCCGTTCGCGCGGGGTGAAGAACGGCGCCTCGCGCCACACCGACACCGCGTACAGCCGGCGCTCGGTCTCGCCACCCTTGCGCGCATCGGCGGTGTGCATGTCGACGCAGAAGGCGCAGCTGTTGATCTGCGAGGCACGCAGCTTGACCAGCTCGATCAGCGATTTTTCCAGGGGCAGTTTCGACACCGCGTTTTCCAGGGCCATCATGGCTTTGAGGGCATCGGGCGAGGCGGTGTAGAAATCGATACGAGGTTGCATGAACGTGCTCCGGTACAAGTGAATGTGCCGCTACGTTAAGCCCGTCATCGCTGCCGACCCATAGCCAATTGTGACAAAGATGAGGTGGCCAATCGGCCACTGCCGGCCTAGGTGTGGCGGCGCAACCACTGCATAAAGCCTTTTTTTGCCGGGGCCGGGGGCAGGTCGGCGGTCAGCACCTGGGCGCTGTGCAGGCGCAGGTCGAGCAGGTTCTTCATGGCTTCGCCGATATCCTGGCGCGCTTCCAGGCACGGCTTGAGGTAGTCCTTCTCGATGCGGTACAGGCTGCAGAAGGTCTTGGCGCTGAAGTCCGCCGGCACCGCCTGCTCGGCCAGGATCCCCGCCTCGCCGATCACCTCCCCCGGCCCCATGCGCCCGGCCTCGAACGGCACGCCGGCGCGGCTCAGGGTCACCGAGACCACGCCCGATTCGATGATGAACAAGTGGTCGCTGACCTCCCCCGCCGGCAGGATCATCGCCCCGGCGCGGAAGGTCTGCAGGTGCATGTTCTGGCTGAAGGTGTCTTTTTCCTCCTGGCGCAGGGTCGAGAAAATCGACGAGCTTTCGAGCAAGGCCCGGGGCCGCGACAGGTTGCTGGGGGCGGCGCTCTCACCGGTGGAAAGCAGGCTCACCCCGGCGGTCTGCAAGTGGCGGAACGCCAGGTCATACAGCTGATTGCGCACCTCGCGCTTGAGCCCCATGGAGGCCACGAAACCACTGATTTCGTACTCGACGCCGGCGCTGCCGGAGCTTTTGAGGGCCACGCTGGGCGCCGGGGTCGCCAGCAACGGGCGGCAGCCGAGCATCGCCCGCTCCAGCGCCTCGATCACCCGGTGCGGCCGGGCATGGGGGCTGACCTGCACACTGATGGACACCCCATGCATATCGCTGGGGCGGCTGAAGTTGATGATCTTGGCCTTGGCCGCCAGGGAATTGGGGATCACCGCCATGCTGCCCTGGGCGGTTTGCAGGCGCGTGGCGCGCCAATCGATATCGGTGACCCGACCTTCGGTGCCGTCGATGGAGATCCAGTCATCGAGCTGATAGGGCTTGGTGGTGTTGAGCACAATCCCGGAAAACACATCGCTGAGGGTGCTCTGCAACGCCAGGCCGACGATGATCGCCACGGCCCCGGAGGTGGCCAGCACGCCCTTGACCGGCAGGTCGAGCACGTAGGCCAGGGCGGCGATGATCGCGATCAGGAAGATCACCGCCCCCAGCAGGTCCTGCAACAGCCGCCCGGTGTGGCCGACCCGCTGCATCATCAGGGTGCCCAGGAGCACGGTCAGGGTGCGCGCGCCAAACAGCCACCAGCCGATCTGCAAACCGGTGGCCGCCAGGTGCAGCGGCACGTTCTCCGGCCAGGGCGCCGGCTGCATGGGGTTCATGCCTTCGTTGAACAACAGCAGGCTGAACAACGAAAAAATCAGCACCCGCACCGCCAGTTGCCAACGGCTGCCGCGGCTGCCGATCAGCCGCCACACCACAATGTCGATAAAGATCAGCGCCAGGGCGCAGAGCAACGGGTGATCGGTGAGGACAGACGGCATCGCGCAACTCCAGCAAACCAGTGGCGCGAAGATCGCACACCACCTGCAGCAGCAGGTATAGCTGGAAAATAAAAAATCCGGGGGGATGGAGGAATCGCGGGCTGCGGCGCGGGGTGAGGCCCGGCCGCAGCGATGGCGATCTAGTGCGCGGCGTCCATCCGGCCAAAGCCGCCGGACTGGAAGTCGATAAAGGCCTGGTGGATTTCCTGCTCGCTGTTCATCACGAACGGGCCGTGGCCGACGATGGGTTCGTCGATCGGCTCGCCGCTGAGCAGCAGCACCACCGCATCGTTGTTGGCCTCCAGGCTCAGTTGCTGGCCGTCGCGCGCGAACAGCACCAGTTGCCCTTCGCGCGCCAGTTCCTGGCCGTTGACCTGGACCGTGCCATGCAGCACCACCAGGGCCGTGTTGCGCCCGGTGGGCAGGTCCAGGGTCAGGGGCTTGCCGGCGTTGAGGCGGATGTCCCAGACGTCGATCGGGGTAAAGGTCCGTGCTGGCCCCTGTTGCCCGGCAAACTCACCGGCGATCAGGCGCAGGCTGCCGGCATCGTCAGGCAGGCTGATAAGCGGGATATCGCCATCGATCAGGGTCTGGTAGCCGGGCGCGGCCATCTTGTCCCGGGCCGGCAGGTTGACCCACAACTGGACCATTTCCAGGGTGCCGCCACGCTGGGCGAAACCCCGGGAGTGGAACTCCTCGTGCAGGATGCCCTTGGCGGCGGTCATCCACTGCACGTCGCCGGCACCGATGGTGCCGCCGCTGCCGGTGGAATCGCGGTGCTCCAGCTCGCCCTGGTAGACGATGGTCACGGTTTCGAAACCGCGATGGGGGTGCTGGCCCACGCCTCGGCGCTCGGTGGTCGGGCTGAATTCGGTGGGTGCGGCGTGATCGAGCAGCAGGAACGGGCTGATGTGCTGGCCCAGGTTGTCGTAGGAAAACAGCGTGCGAACCGGGAAACCATCGCCCACCCAATGTGCTCGGGGGCTGGTGTAGATACCGATGATGTTCTTCATGGCGGGCCTCAAAGGGGGTGGATAAAAAACAATGCGCCACCTTAAAGCAGCGCCTAGGGGCGCACTAGACGGCAAAAATCAGTTACTGCGTTCCATCCAGAGGACGATGGTGTGCGCATTGAAAGCTTCCGACCTGTGGCGGTTTTGTCACTGGCCGGGTAAATATTTCGAGCATAATATTTACCCCTCGTCGTCCTGTCCGCTCCCAGAGGAAATGCCCATGCAAAGCCCATCCCGTGACGCCACCCTGGCCCAATGGATCGCCCAGGAACAGGCCATGCGCGCCCGCCTGGCCGGGCCCGGGAGCCTGAGCCTGGCCGAAGTCAGCGCACTCTCGCCCAGTGAATTCTTCGAAGGCATCGGCAATGGCGAACTGCCCTCGCCGCCCATTGGCAGCCTGCTGGACTTTATCCCCATCGAATGGTCGGCCGGGATGTTCCTGTTCCAGGGCACCCCGGATTCACGGCACTACAACCCCCTGGGCAGCGTGCACGGCGGCTACGCCGCAACCCTGCTTGACTCGTGCATGGGCTGCGCGATCCACACCCAACTGCAAAAGGGCCAGGGCTACACCACCCTCGACCTGCGCATCAGCTACGTGCGCGCCCTCACCGGCAGCAGCGGCCCGATCCGCGCCGAAGGCAAAGTCGTGCACCTGGGCCGCTCCACCGCCCTGGCCGAAGGGCGCATCTACGATGTGGATGGGCGCCTGTATGCCACGGGGTCGACCACCTGCATGATCTTGCAGCCGCGCTGAAGACGGCTGTTGCCGATAGGCTGCGTTGGCCATTGCAGGCGCCGAGTACATCCGGGGGATCTCCGGGGTTGTTGCGGGACAGCGCAGCCTGCGGCAGCGGCTACAGGTGCGGGCGGGGAATGGATTCGTGCGTGGCGGGCAATATTGCTTTGTCCGGCCTTGGGTTTTTCTTCGGGCGGCCGGTGCGGATACTCGGGGCATTTCCCACCACACTTCCGGAGTTTTTTATGTCTGTACCCGCCTTTGGCCTTGGCACGTTTCGCTTGCAGGGCCAGGTTGTGATCGATTCGGTGAGCACCGGCCTGGAGCTGGGTTACCGGGCGATCGACACCGCGCAGATTTATGACAACGAAGCCGAGGTCGGCGAGGCCATTGCCGCCAGTGGCATCGCCCGCGACCAGCTGTTTATCACCAGCAAGATCTGGGTCGCCCATTTCGCCGCCGACGCCCTGATCCCCAGCCTCAAGGAGAGCCTGCGCAAGCTGCAAACCGATTACCTGGACCTGACCCTGATCCACTGGCCCTCCCCCGACGACCAGGTGCCGGTCGAAGAATTCATGAGCGCGCTGCTGGAGGCCAAACAACAGGGGCTGACCCGGCAGATCGGCATCTCCAATTTCACCATCGACCTGATGCAGCAAGCCATCAACGTCGTCGGCGCCGAGCAGATCGCCACCAACCAGATCGAGCTGCACCCCTACCTGCAAAACCGCAAGGTGGCGGAGTTCGCCCGCCGCCAGGGGATCCAGATCACGTCCTACATGACCCTGGCCTACGGTGAGGTGTTGAACGACCCGGTGATCCAGCAGATCGCCACGCAGCATCAGGCCACGCCGGCGCAGGTGACCCTGGCCTGGGCCATGCAGTTGGGTTATGCGGTGATTCCATCATCGACCAAGCGCGCCAACCTGCAGAGCAACCTGGGCGCCTGTGACCTGCGCCTGACCGAGGACGACATGGCGCGCATTGCCGGCCTGGAACGCGCCCATCGCCTGACCAGCCCCGCCGGCCTGGCGCCACACTGGGACTGAGCCCCCCAGGGTGCTGGCGCAGGCCCTGGCTGTTTTTGCTGGCGCGGCTGGTTAAAAAGCGTGGAGCTTGCGCTGGCTGCTGAGGCTGGCTTGCTCCATAAGGGGATCGACCCAGGCCATCAGGCGCCTCAGGCTTTCCCGGTCCGGCAGTTGCTGCTGGCTGAGCTGGATTTTCTGCTGACGGCGCGACAGCACCTGGGACTGTTCCAGGTGTTGCCCGTCGTAGATGAACGCGTGGTTGATCTGGGGGTTGTCCAGGCAAAAAGCCAGCAGATCGAACTGGGACTCCCCCACAAACGCGGCACTGATGATCAACAGGTCGAACGGTTCACACCCGTACTCCACCAGGGTCAGCAACTCTTCCAGGTGGTGCACCGGGGCAATGCGGAAATACCGCAGCTGGTTCAAGTCCCGTTCTATTTTCATGCGATTGAAGTGCTGTTCATCGGCAATCAGGACACGCAAAGTTTTACTCAACATTTTTTGTCAGACCGTGACGGTTAATTCAGCAGGATGTACGTTCTAGCTCCCTAGAGATCCGAACAGGAGGGTATGCAAGTCGATAGGGGTTGGCTGTAGGAACAATCTGAAAAACGATATAAAAACCTCATACCTGCGGCCCCTTTCAAAGACCCGAAAAAATCATTTAGGTGCCACTGCGGTACAACAAAAAGTCTAAGCGGCAAGCGGCAAGTTCCAAGCTTCAAGCACCACGCGGGCTGGGGCTAGGGGTTGGGCGAGTGATTTGTCGCTTTGTTTTGTAGGGCTTTTCCTAGAGAATCCCAACGGTCATTTTTGGGTGCCGGGGGCTCTTGTTCTGTATCGGGTGGGTGGCTAGTCTCCGGGGGTCGCTGCACATCAGCGATCGGGTTTAGCAGCTCGTTGGGTATATGAACACTTGGCACGCCTATGACTTGTCCGGCTTTTCCAATCCGGGCAGGCACCGTTATGGCGGCTATGTGTGGGGCACCTTCGGGTGCGCCGGGTTCCTATACCTCCGGTCTGCTAACCCGCACATGGCTGCCACCTTTCGTTTAGCAGCGAGCGAGGGCAGCCCCACCGGTATAGGAGCTGCACCCATGAAAAAACTCGTTCCCGATCCCCCCTCTTCCCTGAGCGATGCGCTCGGCAGTACCGCCAGCCGCGCCTTTGGCTGCCGCGATGCGCGGCAGCGTTCGCTGTTGGCGATTCGTGAAGGGTTCAATGCGCAAGAGGCGCTGATCCAGGTGTCGCAACTGCTGTTGAGCGCCGAGGAGGTGTCGGATGAAATCAGCAGCGCCAGCGGCGTCGAGCGAGGGCTGATCTGGTCGATGATCCATAGCGTGGAAACCGCGCGGGCCATTGTCGACGCGCTGCTCGACGGGGCCAAGGTCAAGGCCGGCAACGTCCCCTGAGCGTTTGAATCGCCCGCGGTGACGAGGCTTCACTCGGTGGTGCTCGGGCTCCAGAACGCCTGTTGCACCAGCGGCGAAGTCGACAGCCGCGCCACCAGGGCATCGAGTTCGTCACCGTCGACCGAGGTGGTGGCCAGGGTCGCTTCGATCTCCACCTCCTCGCTGCCAAAGGCATGCACGTCGACGTCGCTGGCCGGGTAGTTGCTGCGCTCAAGCTCGGCTTCCAGCAGCGCCAGCACCGCCTTTTGCCGCGCGCGCTGGGCGATGACGTAGACGATATTGGTGACCTCGGCGGAGATCACATCCAGCGGCTGGCGGTTGATGTTGTTGACGATCGGCCGCAGCAGGGTGTTGGCCGCCAACACAAACAGGGTGCCGAGCAAGGCCTCCAGAATCAGGTCGGCACCGGCGCACGCCCCGACACCCGCCGACGCCCAGAGCGTGGCCGCGGTATTGAGGCCGCGCACATTGCCCTCCTCGCGCATGATCACCCCGGCCCCGAGAAAGCCGATGCCCGACACCACATACGCCACCACCCGCACCGCGCCCTCGGCACCGCCCAGGCGGTTGGCCATGTCGACAAAAATCGCCGCCCCCACCGCCACCAGCACATTGGTCCGCAACCCGGCCGTGCGCTGGCGATACTGGCGCTCGAAACCAATCAAGCCACCGAGCACAAACGCCGCGCTGAGGCTGACCAGGGTGTCGACCAAGGAGGTCAGGTTGATGTTGTCGATGGCTTGCATGGGCAGGGTCCTTGTGCGAAATGGCAAAGCAGCACGGGCCACTGTGCCAGGGGCAGATGAACATCTGTTGAAGGGGAGCCTGCGTCTATTGTGGCAAAGAAATGCACAAGCCCCTGCGTGGCGAGGGAGCTTGCTCCCGCTGGGCGGCGAAGCCGCCCAAAAACCGGGCGACAAGGTGTATCAGGCACTGCTCAGTGGGCTGGTTTGGGAGGGCTGCGCCCTCCAGCGGGAGCAAGCTCCCTCACCACAAAAACTGAAGCCTGCACTACCCCGCTTGCAGCTCGCCGCTGCCCCTCCTATTGCCAACCAAAACGCCGCACATAGAAGCCCTTCACCGCCTGGGTCAGCGCCATGTACGCCAGCAATATCACCGGCAAAAACACAAAATACAGCGACGGCAGCGCCTGCAATTTGAAGTAGTGCGCCAGCGGGCCCATGGGCAGGAAGATGCCGACCGCCATGATGATCCCGGTCATGACCATCAGCGGCATGGCCGCGCGGCTTTGCAGGAACGGGATTTTCGGGGTGCGGATCATGTGCACGATCAGGGTCTGGGTCAGCAGCCCGACCACGAACCAGCCGGACTGGAACAGGGTCTGGTGGTCCGGGGTGTTGGCGTCGAACACGTACCACATCAGGGCAAAGGTGGTGATGTCGAAGATCGAGCTGATGGGCCCGAAAAACAGCATGAAACGCCCGACATCCGCCGGCTGCCAGCGCTGTGGTTTTTTCAGCATTTCTTCGTCGACGTTGTCGAAGGGAATGGCAATTTGCGAAATGTCGTACAGCAGGTTCTGCACCAGCAGGTGCATCGGCAACATCGGCAGAAACGGAATGAAGGCACTGGCCACCAGCACCGAGAACACGTTGCCGAAGTTCGAGCTGGCGGTCATTTTGATGTACTTGAGCATGTTGGCGAAGGTCCGGCGGCCTTCCAGCACGCCCTCCTCCAGCACCATCAGGCTTTTTTCCAGGAGGATGATATCGGCAGCCTCCTTGGCGATATCCACCGCGCTGTCCACCGAAATGCCGATGTCGGCGGTGCGCAGGGCCGGGGCGTCGTTGATGCCGTCGCCCATAAAGCCGACCACATGCCCGTTGGCCTTGAGCAGGCGGACGATGCGCTCCTTGTGGGACGGGGTGAGCTTGGCGAAGACGTTGGTGGTTTCCACCGCCAGCGCCAGCTCGGCGTCGCTCATGCGCTCGACGTCGTTGCCCAGCAGCAGGCCTTGCTGCTGCAGGCCGACCTCGCGGCAGATCTTGGCCGTGACCAGCTCGTTGTCGCCGGTCAGCACCTTGACCGCCACCCCATGCTCGGCCAGGGCCCGCAGCGCCGGGGCGGTGCTTTCCTTGGGCGGATCGAGAAAGGCCACGTAGCCGATCAGGGTCAGGTCCTGCTCATCGGCCAGACTGTAGGTGTCGCGCCCCGGGGCCATGGATCGCGCGGCCACGGCCACCACCCGCAGGCCTTCGCCGTTGAGCCCGGAAGTGACCTGGCGGATCCGCGCCAGCAATTCATCGCTCAGGGCCTCTTCGGATTCGCCATGGCGCACCTTGTTGCACACCGCCAGCACCTCTTCCACCGCGCCCTTACAGATCAGCAGGTGCGGATGTTCGTGCTCGGCCACCACCACCGACATGCGGCGGCGGGTGAAGTCGAACGGGATCTCGTCGACCTTCTGGAAGGCGGTGCCGACTTGCAGTTCGCGGTGCACTTCGACGTGCTCCAGCACGGCCACGTCCAGCAGGTTTTTCAGGCCGGTCTGGTAGTAGCTGTTGAGGTAGGCCATCTCCAGTACGTCGTCGGACTCCAGGCCCCAGACATCAACGTGCCGCGCGAGGAAGATTTTGTCCTGGGTCAGGGTCCCGGTCTTGTCGGTGCACAGCACGTCCATGGCGCCGAAGTTCTGGATCGCGTCCAGGCGCTTGACGATGACTTTTTTGCGCGACAGAAACACCGCGCCCTTGGCCAGGGTCGAGGTGACGATCATCGGCAGCATTTCCGGGGTCAGGCCCACGGCGATGGACAGCGCGAACAGCAGCGCTTGCATCCAGTCGCCCTTGGTGAAGCCGTTGATGAACAACACCAGCGGCGCCATCACGAACATGAAGCGGATCAGCAGCCAGCTGACTTTGTTGACCCCGGTCTGGAACGAAGTGGGCGCGCGATCGGTGGCACCGACGCGCTGGGCCAGGGCGCCGAAATAGGTGCTGTTGCCGGTGGTGAGGATCAGCGCGGTGGCGGAACCTGAGACCACGTTGGTGCCCATGAACAGGATGTTGTCCAGGTCCAGGGGGTTGCTGGTGCCTTCGTCCTGCTGGCGCGGAAACTTCTCCACCGGCATCGATTCGCCGGTCATCGCCGCCTGGCTGACAAACAGGTCCTTGGCGCTGAGCACCCGGCAATCGGCGGGGATCATGTCGCCCGCCGAGAGCACGATCAGGTCGCCCGGCACCAGTTGCTTGATCGGCAGTTCGAAAGTCCGCGCCCCGCGGTTGGCCAGGGTCGCGCCGGGCAGGCGTGCCGCCGGCATCGCGGCGTCGGGGCTGAAGTCGCGGCGGATCACGGTGGCGGTGTTGCTGACCATGGCTTTCAGGGCATCGGCGGCCTTGTTCGACTTGGCCTCCTGCCAGAACCGCAGCAGGGTCGAAAGCACCACCATGGAGAAAATCACCGTGGCGGCCTTCATGTCTTCGGTCAGCCAGGAGATGACCGCCAGCAGGGTCAGCAGCAGGTTGAACGGGTTTTTATAGCAGTGCCACAGGTGCACCCACCACGGCAGGGGCTGCTCGTGCTCGACCTCGTTGAGGCCATGCCGGGCCTGCAGGCTGTCGGCCTCCTCCTGGCTCAGGCCGTCGGTGTGGCTGCCGAGGCTGTCGAGCAGGGTGGTGGCATCGCTGTTGGCCGCGCCGACCAGGGTTTGCGCGAGCGTCGGCGGCACTTCCCGGCTGACGCTGGCGTCGCTGAAGCTTTCCAGCAGCGCCAGGCGACGAAAATGCCGGGAGAAATGCCGGGTCCGCAGAAAGCCGGCGAAAAACTCTTTCAACAGAGTGAGGTTCATGGTGGTGCCCCTAGCGGTCAGCCCAGGGAAAACCTTCGGCAGGCACGGCCGCCCCCCACTGGAACGACGCCCAGGCGGTTGCGGCCCGCAGGATTGAACCTGCGCGTCCGTAGCGCGAGTCAGGCTTGGGGCCTGGCATCACGCACTGTTCAGAGTCGTTGAGAGAGACATCGAAAAGCGGCCGGAGCTGGCCGCGATCGGGGTGCCGCTTCTCGCTGCATGGCGAGATAACGGCACAAGAAGCTGCGCGTTATCGAGCCGAGAATGCGCCGGTTATCGCAACCGGCCGACTACTGTCACTCGAACAAGTCCCCACTCCGGGTCTCCGCTATTGATGAAATCGCGCGCAGCTTACGCCGCGATATTTCGAGAGTAAATCAATAGGACGAGTCTGATATTGCAATCAGATAGTTCTTCAGGGGAGGTTCAGGAAGAGAGGGACAAACAGCAAAATCGACCACCTATCGCGCACAAAAAGCAGCCCCCGTGGCGAGGGAGCTTGCTCCCGCTGGAGGGCAAAGCCCTCGCACATGACCCACTGCAATCGGCGCTAAAAACCCCCAGCACTCCAGCCCCCTTGTGGCTCGCTTGGGGCCCCCGACCGCGCGCCAGGGCGGCGCATGCCCAACACCGCACTCGCGCGTTTGTCAGGCACACCGCCCCCCCCTTGTTTGCGACCGCTGCGTGGCCGAGCGCGAGCAAGCGCCCTCGCCACAAGGTCTCGGGGGCCTGTTCGCTGGGGCCGATCAGCTCGCCGTGGCCAATAACACATCCCTGACCGAGCGGCTATGGCCACGGCTCTTGCCATGTTCATACAGCGAGCCGGCGATTTCCTCGGCGCGGATCGGCAGGATCGACAGTAGCGTGTCGCTCAAGCCATGGCTGGCCTGGCTGAAGCCCTGCATATAGATGCCGGCCTTGCAGCGCTCGTCGGTGAGCACGCGGTAGTTGCGGTCGACTTCGAACTCGCCCAGGTACTCCTGCAGCGGGGCCAGCAGTTGACGGTGCATCTGCCGCTCGTAGCCGGTGGCCAGGACCACCGCGTCGTAATGCTGCACCGAACGTTCGCCGGTGGCGTTGTTGCGCAGCACCAGTTCCACGCCCTGGGCGCTGGCAGTGGCTTGCTCGACGGTGGTCAGGGTGCGGAAGGCGTGGCGCGCGATCCCGGAGACTTTCTGCCGGTAGAAGATGCCGTAGATGCGTTCGATCAGGTCGATGTCGACCACCGAGTAGTTGGTGTTGTGGTACTCGTTGACCAGGCGCTCACGCTCGCTGCTGGCCTGCTGGAACACCAGGTCGGTGAATTCCGGCGAGAACACTTCGTTGACGAACGGGCTGTCGTCGGCCGGCTTGAGCGCCGAGCCGCGAATGATCATGTCCACCTGCACCGACGGGAAGCTGTCGTTGAGGTCGATAAAAGCCTCGGCCGCGCTCTGCCCGCCCCCAATGATCGCGATCTTCATCGGCTGGCCGGCGACACAGGGCTGCTCGGCCATGCGCGCCAGGTACTGGGAATGGTGGAACACCCGAGGGTCATCCTTGAGCGCCTGGAAGGTTTCAGGGATCCGGGGCGTGCCGCCGGCGCTGACCACCACCGAACGGGTGGTGCGCACCTGCTCCTGGCCCTGGGCATCGCGGGAAATCACCCGCAGGGCTTCGACCTGCTGGTGCTGCAGCACCGGCTCGATGGCCAGCACGTCTTCGCCGTAGCGGCTCTGGTCCTGGAAGTGCGAGGCCACCCAGCGCAGGTAATCGTTGAACTCCATGCGGCACGGGTAAAAGGTGCCGAGGTTGATGAAGTCCACCAGGCGCCCGTGGTGCTTGAGGTAATTGACAAAGGAATAGGGGCTGGTGGGGTTGCGCAGGGTCACCAGGTCCTTGAGGAACGAGATCTGCAACTCGCTCTGGGTGACCAGGGTGTTGCCGTGCCAGCGGTAGTCCAGCTGCTTGTCGAGAAACAGCGCGTCCAACGGGCCTTGAACCTGGCCGCGTTCCTCCAGCGCAATGGCCAGCGCCAGGTTCGAGGGGCCGAAACCAATACCAATCAAGTCGTGAACGGTGGCCGATGCAATTGCCTGTGTCATTTCCAGTGTCCTCTGGATAAGCCCCTCAACGCGGGGAGAAAGCGACGGTGACCTGGTCGGCCCATGGCAAGACAGCAGGTCGTCTGTTGAGTAGGAACGAGGACAATGAAAAAAAATTTAACCCAGGAGGATCAGTGGCTGTCCCACTGACGCACGCGCATCCGGCAATGTTTCATGGCGTTGACGATGTGTTTTTCCACCTGGCTGCGGGAGAGTCCCAGGCGCTCGGCGATTTCCGGGTGCGACAGGCCTTCGAGCTTGCGCAGCAGGAAACTGTCGCGGCACAGGGCCGGCAGCTCGGCCAGGGCGCGTTGCAGCATGTCCAGGCGCTGGCTGTGGTCCATGCCGGTGTGCGACGAAGGGCTGAAAAAACGCTCTTCGTTGTCGAGCGCCTCCAGCGGCTCGGCCTGACGCAGCGCGTTGCGCCGGTGGCCGTCGATCACCAGGTTCAGCGCGGTGCGGTAGAGATAGGCGCGCGGCTGCTCGATGGGGGTGTCGCGGGTGCGTTCCAGCACCCGCACATACGCGTCATGCACCACATCTTCGGCCACCTGGCGGTTGCCCAGTTTGGCGTTGAGGAAACTCACCAGCTCGCGATAGTAGTTTTCCAACATGGCTCCCGCCCCCAAAAAAAGAGGGACTTTTGTCCTTGAGTACGACGCTCCGCCAGGGCTTGTGCAGGGCATCAAAATGATGGCAGTTTATAAGCAACGCAATTTATAGTAATTCTCATGTAGATTTAAAGCGCTAACGCTGTGCCCGAGGTTTATTCTGTGAATCCATACCTGTAACCCTATGTTTCCGGGCTTAAATCCACTCCGCCGAACTTCGTATACTTGACAGCCCCCGTGTCTGCCGACCCTTCCGGCAGCGTTCAGCGGCGCCCCAGCTCGGGCAATATCTGGACCACGGGCCGATTTTTCCATTGGCCGGAACCCTGCATGAAACGTCCCCGTCATACCCGACGCGCACTGCTTGTAGCACTTTGCCTGATCCCCGTTATTGCCGTTGCCGCCTGGCAGATCCTGCCCGCAGGGCGAGATCAATTTGCCACCGTGCAGGTCAGCCGAGGCGACATCGAAAGCAGCGTGACCGCCCTCGGCACCTTGCAGCCCCGGCGTTATGTGGACGTCGGCGCCCAGGCCTCCGGGCAGATCCGCAAGATCCATGTCGAGGCCGGCGACCAGGTCAAGGAAGGCCAATTGCTGGTGGAAATCGACCCCGCCACGCAACAGGCCAAGCTCGACGCCAGCCGTTTCTCCATCGAGAACCTGCAAGCCCAACTGCAGGAACAGCGCGCCCAGCACCAGTTGGCGGAGCAGAAGTTCCGGCGCCAGCAAAACCTCGCCGCCGGCGGCGCCACCCGTGAAGAAGACGTGCAGACCGCCCAGGCCGAACTCAAGGCCACCCAGGCGCGGATCGACATGTTCAAGGCGCAGATCCGTCAGGCCCAGGCCAGCCTGCGCAGCGACCAGGCCGAGCTTGGCTACACGCGAATTTATGCGCCCATGGACGGCACCGTGGTCGCGGTGGACGCCCGCGAAGGCCAGACCCTCAACGCCCAGCAGCAGACACCGCTGATCCTGCGGATCGCCAAGCTGTCGCCGATGACGGTGTGGGCCGAGGTGTCGGAGGCCGATATCGGTCACGTCAAACCGGGCATGACCGCCTACTTCACCACCCTGAGCGGGGGCAACCGGCGCTGGACCAGCACCGTGCGCCAGATCCTGCCGATCCCGCCCAAGCCGCTGAACGAAACCGCCCAGGGTGGCGGCAGCCCCAACAGTTCGAGCAAAAGCGGCAGTGGCCGGGTGGTGCTCTACACCGTGCTGCTGGATGTGGATAACAACGACAACGCGCTGATGGCGGAGATGACCACCCAGGTGTTCTTTGTCTCCAGCCAGGCGCAGAACGTGTTGACCGCCCCCATTGCCGCCCTGCAGGGCAGCACCGCCGCCGACCGGCAGATCGCCCGGGTGGTGGCGAAAAACGGCGCCATCGAGGAGCGCGAAGTCCGGGTCGGCATCAGCGACCGCCTGCGGATTCAGGTGCTGGACGGCCTGAACGAAGGCGATCACCTGCTGATCGGCCCGGCCGAAGCCAGCGGAGGTTGAATGTTGACCCCGCTGATCGACCTCAGGAACATCCGCAAGTCCTACGGCGGTGGCGACACGCCGCAAGTTGACGTGCTGCGCGGGATCGACCTGGCGATCCACGCCGGCGAATTCGTGGCCATCGTCGGCGCTTCCGGCTCCGGCAAATCGACGCTGATGAACATCCTCGGCTGCCTGGATCGCCCGACGTCCGGCGAGTACCGCTTCGCCGGCGAAGACGTGGCGCAACTGGGCAGCGACGAACTGGCCTGGCTGCGCCGCGAGGCCTTCGGCTTTGTGTTCCAGGGTTACCACCTGATCCCTTCGGCCTCGGCCCAGGAAAACGTCGAGATGCCGGCGATCTACGCCGGCACCCCGGCCGCCGAGCGCCATGCCCGCGCCGCCGCCCTGCTCGAACGCCTGGGCCTGGCCAGCCGCACCGGCAACCGTCCGCACCAGCTCTCCGGCGGCCAGCAGCAACGGGTGTCGATTGCCCGGGCGCTGATGAACGGCGGCCATATCATCCTCGCCGACGAACCCACCGGCGCCCTCGACAGCCACAGCGGCACCGAGGTCATGGCCCTGCTCGACGAGCTGGCCGACCAGGGCCACGTGGTGATTCTGATTACCCACGACCGCGAAGTCGCCGCCCGCGCCAAGCGCATCATCGAAATCCGCGACGGCGAAATCATCAGCGACAGCGCCGACCACCAACCGGACGTCCAGGCCAGCGCCAACAGCGGCGCCCTGCAAGCGGTGGACCTGCGCCAGCGCCTGAGCGAGGGCAGCGAACACAACGGCGCCTGGAAAGGCGAACTGGTGGACGCAGTGCAAGCGGCCTGGCGGGTGATGTGGGTCAACCGCTTCCGCACCGCCCTGACCCTGCTCGGGATCGTGATCGGCGTGGCCTCGGTGGTGGTGATGCTGGCGGTGGGCGAAGGCAGCAAGCGCCAGGTCATGGCGCAGATGGGCGCGTTCGGCTCGAACATCATTTACCTCAACGGCATCTCCCCCAGCCCCCGGGCACCGCGCGGCGTGGTCAGCCTCGATGACGTGCGCGCCCTGGCGAGCCTGCCCCAGGTGAAAATGATCATGCCGGTCAACGGCGACGACGCCAATATCCGCTTCGGCAACGTCGACTACGAGGTCTATACCGGCGGCAGCAACACGCTGTTCCCCGAGATTTTCAACTGGCCGGTGGTGCAAGGCAGTTTCTTCTCCGAAGCCGACGAAGCCAGCGCCGCGGCGGTGGCGGTGATCGGCGAAAAGGTCAGGGAAAAGTTCTTCACCGGCATCAACCCCATCGGCCAGTACATCCTGGTGGAGAACGTGCCGTTCCAGGTCATCGGCGTCTTGGCCGGCAAGGGCGCCAGCTCAGGAGAAAAGGACAGCGATATCCGGGTGATGATTCCCTACTCGGCAGCCAACATTCGTCTGTTCAGTTCGCCCAACCCGATGTACGTGGTGATCGCCGCCGCCGATGCGAAGAAGGTCAAGGAAACCGAAAAGGCCATCGATGAACTGATGCTCAAGCTGCACAAAGGCCAGCGCGACTTCGTCCTGACCAACAACGCAGCGATGATCCAGGCCGAAGCCCGAACCCAGAACACCCTGTCGCTGATGCTTGGCGCCATTGCCGCGATTTCCCTGCTGGTGGGCGGTATCGGGGTGATGAACATCATGCTGATGACGGTGCGCGAACGGACCCGGGAGATCGGCATCCGCATGGCCACCGGCGCCCGCCAGCGAGACATCCTGCGCCAGTTCCTCACCGAGGCGGTGATGCTCTCGGTGGTGGGCGGCCTGACCGGTATCGTCCTGGCCATGCTGTTGGGCGGCCTGCTGATCGTGGGTGATGTGGCCGTGGCCTTTTCCCTGCCTGCCGTGCTGGGCGCCTTTGGCTGCGCCCTGGTCACCGGGGTTATTTTCGGCTTCATGCCGGCTCGCAAAGCTGCCCGGCTTGATCCGGTCACAGCCCTTACCAGTGAATGACCATTCTATGAAAGCGCAATTGACCCTAGTGGCCGCCAGCCTGCTGCTGGTGGCCTGCGGCGGCACCGCCCAGCGCCCGGAGAGCGGCCTGCAGGCACCGGCTTCGTGGTATTCGTCGACCGGCGCCAGCACCCAGCGCAGCAACCAGCAGTGGTGGACCCAGTTCGCCAGCCCCGACCTCGATCGCCTGATCGAACAAGCCCGAGGCGGCAGCTACGACCTGGCGGCCGCCATCGCCCGCGTCCGCCAGGCCCAGGCCAGTGCCGTGGTCGCGGGCGCGCCGCTGCTGCCGGAGATCAAGGGCGGGCTCAATGCCAATCGGCAGAAACTGCTGCGGGGCAACGGCTACAGCCAGCTGGATGCCGACACCGACAACAAGGCCGTGGACTCTTTCGATGCCAGCCTGAGCGCCAGCTACGAAATCGACTTCTGGGGCGGCAAGCGTGCCGCCCGCGACAGCGCCGTGGAAGGGGTGCGCG
Organism: Pseudomonas sp. CF161; assembly: GCF_000416215.1. NCBI lineage: Bacteria > Pseudomonadati > Pseudomonadota > Gammaproteobacteria > Pseudomonadales > Pseudomonadaceae > Pseudomonas > Pseudomonas sp. CF161. The sequence goes on along the minus strand of NZ_ATLP01000037.1, from coordinate 10,921 downwards.
CCAGCGAATTCGACCAGGCCACCGTGGAGCTGACCCTGCTCAGCGGTGTCGCCAACAGTTACACCCAGGCCCTGGCCCTGGGCGAACAGCAACGGATTGCCGAACTGAACCTGGCCAACGCCCAAAGCGTGCTGCGGCTGGTGCAGACCCGCTACGACTCGGGTTCCGCCACCGCCCTGGAGCTGGCCCAGCAAAAAAGCCTGGTGGCTGCCCAGCAGCAACAGTTGCCGCTGTTCAGGCAACAGGCGGCGGAGGCGATGATCACCCTCGCCGCCCTGCTCGGCCAGCCCGTGCAGGCCTTGCAACTGGGGCCGCAATCCTTCGCCGAGCTGCGCTGGCCGGAGATTGCCGCCGGCGTGCCCAGCGAGCTGCTGCAGCGCCGCCCGGACATTGCCGGCGCCGAAGCCCGGCTGGCCGCCGCCCAGGCCGATGTCAGCGTGGCCCGAGCCGCCATGCTGCCCAGCGTGACGCTGACGGCCAACCTGGGTTCGGGGGCCAACAGCGCCGGGGATATCCTGCGCAGCCCGTTCTATAACCTCACCGCCGGCCTGGTGGCCCCGATCTTCAACAACGGCCGCCTGAGCGCCGAGCGCGACAAGGCCCGGGCGCGCCAGGAGGAGTTGCTGGAGACTTACCGCGGCACGATCATCAACGGCTTTGCCGATGTCGAGAAAGCCCTGAACAGCATCAGCGGCGTCGACCAGCGCCGGCAGTGGCAGGACGAAGAACTGAACCAGGCGCAGATCGCCTTCCGGATTGCACAAAGCCGCTACCAGGCCGGGGCGGTCGACCTGCTGACCGTCCTCGAGACCCAACGCACCCTCTACGCCGCCCAGGACCTCAACGTGCAACTGCGCCTGTTGCGCCTGCAAGCCAGCATCGCCCTCTACAAAGCCCTGGGCGGCGGCTGGCAAACCCTGTAGCCGCTGTCGAGCCCGCGGGCTCGGCGGCGGCTACAGCGGTGTTAATCCCGGGGGCGGGCGCCATCGAGCAGTGCTTCCACCACCGCCCGGGCCATTTCCACCGAATGCACCATGGACCAGATCAGCCCGCGTTCGATGCCGCTGGCGCGTTCGGTGATTTCATCGGACACCTCTTCGGCGCATTTCAGCAGCAGCGCGACGTGCATCAGCGCGTCTTCGGCGTTGACCCCAGGTTGCACCGCGAACAGCGCATGGCCCTGGGCATCGCGCAGGCCAAAAGGGCGATGCCGGGTGTTTTTCAGGGATTGGAGCAGGTGGGCGTTGGCGCGATCCAGTTCCGGGTCGCGGCGTCGTTGCCGAGGTGGATCGGGGACGAGCTTTTTCATGAGATTGGTTCCTTTAGCATTTAAGGAAAACCGCCCAATATCACTTCCACATGAGAGGGTGGCAGCCATGCGCAGGTGTGGAAGACCGGAGCTAAAGGATCCCGGCGCACCCGAAGGTGCCCTACGCACAGCCGCCATAAATCGAGGTCACCAGCACCGAGTCGGTGGAGGTTTTCGAATAAAACGGCTGCACGTCTTTAGCTCCAGACTTCCACATCCGGGCCGCTGTTTTTTGCAGCGACGGCTGAAGACTGCCTGAGGCCAGAAGAGGGTACAAGCCGCTCAAAGGCGTTTTGGATTCTCTAGGAAATGCCCTACAAAACAAAGCGAAACCTCTTCAGGGCTCAGCGCTAGAAGGCCCGGCACCTAGGGCGAGTGTCGAGGCTGCGCTGGCCGAAATGGGCGCCGTGGAGTGTCAGGAATGTGAGGGTCGCCTGACAGGGCCAGCGCAGCCTCGCAGGCTCGGCAGCGGCTACAGGCGGTAGCCGCAGATCACTCGCAACAGCTACGCCGGCGTTACCTTGAGGTGACGCGCGTACCAGGGGCGCTGCGGGACTTTGCGCAACAGTTGGGCGAGCCGGTCCTTGTCGCTGCCGAAGGTGATGCGCAGGGCCAGTTTCATGGTCTCCGGGTCCATCTCCATCGACTTGCCCGCCTGCAACCCCGGCGTGGTGCTGCACCCATGGGTCACCGGCCCCAGCCACGGGTCACCGACCTCGACCCAGCGTCCCTGGGCGAACCAGGGCACACCGTTGACCTCCAGCCGCGTCACTTCACCCGGATGAAAACGCTCATGGGCGCGGAACCAGTCCTCGATGCGGTCGTCGATCCAGCCATGGAAAGACCAGAACACCGGGTTCACATGGGAGGAGAACGGGTCGCCGAGAAAATCGTTTTCCGGCTCGAACCAGCGCGCGGCGAAATCGTCCGGATTGCGCGCCTTGGGCACCGGCGCGCCGTTGGACGGGTCACGCGGCACCGAGGCCCAGCGCATGTGCAGCCAATCGTGCAGGCCCAGTTCGACCTCCGAGCCGAACTGGCCCAGGGTCAATTTCGCCAGATAGGCCGGGTCACGGTAGTGCGACTCCCAGACCTGGAAGTTGCTGTTGTAGGTCTCGGCACTCTTGATGTCACTGACCCACTGCGTGTACTCGGCATCGTCTTCAGCCAGCCAGGTCGGCGGCAAGGCGTAGCCATCGTGATTGTCGAAGTAGCGCGCGAAACCCGCGCGGTCGCGCAGCAGTTCCGGCTGCGGCATCGGGAAGCGGCGCCAGGACGGCAGCGGCTGCAGGGAGCGCGCGGTGCCGAGCATGTGCCGATGCATGAAAAAGAAATCAATCCCGGACCCGTTGCGATCCTTGCGCAGGCCACGGGCGTCACGCTCGCGGTCCCGCGGCCCGGGTTGCCAGCCAATGCCGCGCAGGCCGTTGCGCCGCTCTTCGGACAGCTCGTGCCATTGATCCCGGGAGGCATGCCACAGCTGGTGAAACAGGCGGTGCTCGGGCGACACCAGCCAGGCCAGCAAGGCCGGCTGCAAGCCGATCCGCTCACGGGCCTCGGGAAACACCTGCTTGACCGCAATGAAACGGTTGTCCTGCTCGAGCCAGGCCAGGGGCCGATCCAGGCTCAGCACCCGCCCGCTGAGGGTGCCACTGCCGGCATTGCCGAAACTGGCCCAGACCTCATCCAGCACCATGCGAAATTCATAGCTGGGCGCCCCGTCCTCCGCGTTCGGGTCGATCAGGCGCCAGCTCAGGTGGGCGGGATCGGCCGGCGCCAGGTCGCCCAGCACCTGAAAACGAGGCTCATCTTCGCCACGCAGGCGCTGCGCCGTATCCAGGTAACCCCGTAAGCCGCGTCCACGCGGGGCGATGTCGAGAAACAGCTCCAGGCCTTCGTGAGGCAGGCCTTGCAACCCGCCATCACGACCTTCGAAGCGCAGGCTCCAGACGCCGCGCAAGGTGTCCGCCAACTGGCGCCCGGCCGTGTCCGGCAGGTCGACGCTGGCCTCCCCCGGGGTCACGGGCTCGTCGACCCGGGTCAATTCACGATGGGCAAAGTATGCCGCGGGCACCGCAGCGCCCGTCAGTGCCAAACCGGCTATGAAACCTCGTCGAGAAATCGTCATCGCCCTACCTGTGTCAGCCATGAAGCAGGCTTTATCCAAGCTAGAACGTTGAGTTGGCGAACAAATTTAGGCCGCCGGCACCGGTACGCCGGTGCCCAGTAAATTTGTCCGGCCACCGCTCGTTCTTCCCAGATAGCAAAGGCCCCATGCACCCGCACCTCAACGGCGAACCTGACTGAGATGGCAATGAAAAAACCGCGTTCGAAGAAGGCTCTTTATATCGGCCTGCCTCTGGCCCTGGCTGTGTCCATCGGTGCCGGCTTCCTGGCCTGGAACTACCTGTGGAAGGACAACTCCGGTTACCCGCTCAAGGTGATGCAACAGGCGAGCGAGTTGCAGGAGCGGATCATTTCCTTTGATAGCCATATCTCCGTCCCGCTGGACTTCGGCGCCGAAGGCAACGAAGTCGACAAGGACGGCTCGGGGCAGTTCGACCTGGTCAAGGCCAACCGTGGACGCCTCTCCGGCGCGGCCCTGACCATTTTCGGCTGGCCGGAAATGTGGAATGGCCCCAACGCGCCACACCGCCCGACGCCCGGTTTTGTCGACGAAGCCCGCAACCAGCAGGAGATTCGCTACAAGATCATTTCCGGCATGGTCCGCGACTTCCCCAACCAGGTGGCCATCGCCTACACCCCGGACGATTTCCGCCGCCTGCATGGCGAAGGCAAGTTCGCGATTTTCATCAGCATGCTCAATGCCTACCCCCTGGGTAACGACCTGAACCTGCTGGACCAATGGGCCGCGCGCGGCATGCGCATGTTCGGCTTCAGCTATGTCGGCAACAACGACTGGGCCGACTCTTCGCGGCCCCTGCCCTTCTTCAACGACTCACCGGACGCCCTCAACGGCCTGTCGCCCATCGGCCAGCAAGCGGTGCACCGGCTCAATGACCTGGGGGTGATCATCGACGTCTCGCAGATGTCGACCAAGGCCCTGGAGCAGGTCATCCAGCTCAGCCGCAGCCCGATCATTGCTTCGCACTCGGCGCCACGGGCCCTGGTGGATATCCCGCGTAACCTCAGCGATCACGAGTTGCAATTGATCAAGGACAACGGCGGGGTGGTGCAGATTGTCGGCTTCCCGGCCTACCTCAAGCCCCTGAGCCAGCCGACCCGGGACAAGCTCAACACCTTGCGCGCGCGCTTCGACCTGCAGCCGCTGCCCAACCTGGCCTTTGCCCTGATGCCCGGGGACCCGATCATTACCGTCTGGCCCGAGCAGCGCTTCGGCGAGTACGCCAATGCGCTCTACGCCATTCTCGAAGAAGAGCCCAAGGCCACGCTCAAGGACCTGGGGGACGCCATTGACTACGCGGTGAAGAAGATCGGCATCGATCACGTCGGCATCAGCTCGGACTTCAACGAAGGCGGCGGCGTGCAAGGCTGGAAGGATGTCAGCGAAATCCGCAATGTCACCGCCGAGCTGATCACTCGCGGCTACTCCGAAGCCGACATCGCCAAACTCTGGGGCGGCAACTTCCTGCGCGTGTGGGATCAAGTTCAAAAAGCCGCCAAACCCACCAAGACTTCCGCCGAGTAGAGCGCGTCCATGACCGATCGTAGAACCTTCCTCAAGCAGGCCGGCATTCTGGCCGCCACCCTGCCTCTGGGCGCCAGCCTGGGGGCTCCCGCCCTGGCCGCCACCCTGCCGGGCCTGCCCCGGGACAAATGGGCACAGCTGCGCCAGCTGTTTGTGCTGGACCCCGACTACATCCACTTTTCCAACTTCCTGATCGCCCCGCACCCCAAGCCGGTGCGCGACGCCATCGAGCAGCACCGCGCCTGGCTCGACCGCAACCCCGGCCTGGCCATGGACTGGGACCGCGAAGAAACCTGGAAGCACGAAGCCGAGGTGCGCCTCTGGGCCGGCCGCTACCTGCAAGCCAAGCCAGGCCAGATCGCCCTGACCGCCAGCACCACCGAAGGCCTGGCCATGGTCTACGGCGGCATCCATGTGCGGCCGGACCAGGAAATCCTGACCACCGAGCACGAACACTACTCAACCCAGTGCGTGCTCGAGTACCGCACCCGCAAGGAAGGCACCCAGGTTCGCCAGATCAGGCTGTTCAAGGACCCGCACCAGGTGTCGACGGACGAGGTCATCGCCTCGATTGCCCGCAGTATCCGGCCCAATACCCGGGTGCTGGGGATGACCTGGGTGCAGTCGGGCAGCGGGGTCAAGCTGCCCGTCGGGGAAATCGGCAAGCTGGTGGCCGAGCACAACCGCGAGCGCGACGACAAGGACCGCATCCTCTACGTGATCGATGGCGTGCATGGCTTTGGCGTCGAGGACCTGAGCTTTCCCGATATGCACTGCGACTTCTTTATCGCCGGCACCCACAAGTGGATGTTCGGCCCGCGCGGCACGGGCCTGGTCTGCGCCCGCTCGGAAGAGGTCAAGGACATCACCCCGAGCATGCCGACCTTCTCCGAAGACAACAATTTTGCCACTTCGATGTCCCCGGGCGGCTATCACGCCTTCGAGCATCGCTGGGCACTGAGCAAGGCCTTCGAACTGCATCTGCAACTGGGCAAGGCCGAGGTCCAGGCACGGATCCATGCACTCAACAGCTACCTCAAGCAGCGCCTGCTGGAGCACCCCTCCATCGAACTGGTCACGCCCCTGAGCCCCGAGTACTCGGCCGGCTTCACGTTCTTCCGGGTCAAGGGCCAGGACAGCGACAAGGTCGCGGCCTACCTGATGCAGAACCGCGTGGTCGCCGATGCCGTTGATCGCGACGTCGGCCCGGTGATCCGCACCGCTCCGGGCCTGCTCAACACCGAGGCCGAAGTCGACCGTTTCATGACCCTGCTCAGCCAAAAGCTCTGAATCCTGCGCCCCTTTCACTGGAGACCCACGATGCCCCGCTTCCCGCTACCCGCGCTGCGCGCCGCCTTCTCACTGCCCGCCCTGGCCCTGGCCGCACTGCTCGGTGCCCTGCTGCCGAGCGCCGCCGAGGCCGCCGCGCCGCCCGCACCCGGCCAGGTGTTCAAGGACTGCCGGGACTGCCCGGAAATGGTCGTGCTGCCCAGCGGCAGTTTCATCATGGGCACCCCGGATGACGAAGTCGGGCGCCAGCCTGACGAAGGCCCGATGCATGAAGTGACCTTCAGCAAGCCTTTCGCCCTCAGCCGCTTCACCGTGACCGCTGGCGAATGGGCGGTTTACCTGCGCGAAAGCGGCTACACGATGCCCGACGGAGACGCCCGCCCCGGTCGCGAATGCATTGCCGGCAAGCCCCGCTACCCGGTGTCGCCGCGCCAGCCGGCGGTGTGCCTGACCTGGCACGAGGCGCAGAGCTACATCGCCTGGCTGTCGAAGAAAACCGGCAAGGCCTATCGCATGCCCAGTGAATCGGTGCGCGAATACGCGGCCCGGGCGGGCAGCAAGGGGCCCTTCCCCTTCCCGTTCGATGAAGGCAAGGAATACAGCATCGCCAAACACGCCAACACCTACGGCCCGGAAGACGGCTTCAGCTACACCGCCCCCGTTGGCAGCTTTCCGCCCAACGCCTTTGGCCTGTATGACATGCACGGCAACGTCTACGAATGGCTGGCGGATATCATCCACGAAAACTACGTCGGCGCCCCCACCGACGGCAGCGCCTGGACCGACCAACCCAACCCCGATGACGACTGCGACTACCGGGCCATGCGCGGTAACGACTGGACCGAGGCCCCGATCTTTTCCCGCTCCGGCAACCGCAACGATCGCTGTTCGAAAACCGCCGGTGACTGGCTGGGCTTTCGCGTGATGCGCGATCTGTAAGCAGCTCAGACCGGGGAGCGCCGGCCCGCCGAGGAACCTGGCAGGCCGCGCTCACCGCCCATCGAATCGACTGCACCCTGTCACGCAACAAGGGCTAAATCCCCCTCCCCCGAACTCGTCCTCTTACAGACAGCTCGCCAGGCGAACCCAAGCCTCGACGCGGGCCTCCACTCGCCCTTAGCACGTAGTCACGTCGCGACCGAGGTAGTTTCATGACCGCAGCACCCCGTAGCGCCATTCGCGAACTCTTGAGCCTGCTCAAGCCCTATCGTCCTATCGTGATCTCTTCCATTCTTCTGGGCATCGTCGGCGGGCTAAGCGTCACGGCGCTGCTGGCCACGGTCAACCAGGGCCTGCACAACGCCGACGGCATGAGCAAAGGCGTGGTCCTGGCCTTTGCCGGCCTGTGCGCCCTGGCCTTGCTCAGCACCATTGCCGCCGATATCGGCACCAACTTCGTCGGCCAGAAGATCATTGCCAAGCTGCGCAAGGACCTGGGCGCCAAGGTCCTGGCGGCGCCCATCGAGCAGATCGAACGCTATCGCACCCACCGCCTGATTCCGGTGCTGACCCACGACGTCGACACCATCAGCGACTTCGCCTTCGCCTTCGCCCCCCTGGCCATTTCCCTGACCGTGGTGATGGGCTGCCTGGGGTATCTGGCGGTGCTGTCGTGGCCGATCTTCCTCATGACGCTGATCGCCATCGGCGTCGGCTCGGCGGTGCAATACGTGGCGCAGACCAAGGGCGTCAAGGGTTTCTATGCCGCGCGAGAAGCCGAGGACAACCTGCAAAAGCACTACCAGGCCATCGCCGAGGGCGCCAAGGAATTGCGTATCCACCGCCCTCGCCGGCACGCCATGTTCACCCGCAATATCCAGGGCACTGCCGATCACATCTGCGATACCCATATCCGCTCGATCAATATTTTCGTGATCGCCAAGAGCCTGGGTTCGATGCTGTTCTTCGTGGTGATCGGCCTGGCGCTGGCCCTGCAATCGCTGTGGCCGGCGGCCGATCCGGCGGTCATGAGCGGCTTCGTGCTGGTGCTGCTGTACATGAAAGGCCCACTGGAGAACCTGATCGGCAACATCCCGATCATCAGCCGGGCGCAGGTGGCCTTCCGCCGCATTGCCGACCTGTCCGAACGCTTTTCGTCGCCGGAGCCGCACCTGCTGCTGAGTGCCGCCGAACACCCCGCGACGCCGCTCAAGCGCCTTGAACTGCGCGACGTGCAATACGCCTTCCCCACGGTGCCAGGCAGCGTCCCGTTCAAGCTGGGCCCGGTTAACCTGTGCATCGAACCGGGGGAAATCCTGTTTATCGTCGGCGAAAACGGCTGCGGCAAGACCACCCTGATCAAACTCCTGCTGGGCCTCTACACCCCGCAACAGGGCCAGGTCCTGCTCAACGGCAAGACGGTCGACGCCCAGGGCCTGGATGACTACCGCCAGCTGTTCACCACCATCTTTGCCGACTACTACCTGTTCGATGAACTGGTGCAGAACGACAAGGCCCTGCCACCCGATGCCGGGCAATACCTGGAGCGTCTGGAAATCGCCCACAAGGTCAGCGTGCGCAACGGCGCCTTCACCACCACCGACCTCTCCACCGGCCAGCGCAAACGCCTGGCCCTGGTCAATGCCTGGCTGGATGAACGCCCGGTGCTGGTGTTCGATGAATGGGCCGCCGACCAGGACCCGACCTTCCGCCGGATCTTCTACACCGAACTGCTGCCGGACCTGAAAAAACTCGGCAAGACCATCATTGTCATTTCCCACGACGATCGTTACTTCGACGTCGCCGACCAACTGGTGCGCATGGAAACCGGCCAGGTCATCAGCGACAAGGCTTTCGCCTGATATCAGCAGCACCCCGGCGAGCGCCCAGCCGCTCGCCGTCCCCTCCCAGATGCGCCTAAATCCCCCCCGCCACACTTCGTCTTCATGACAACGCTTATTTCCTCTGCCGACGGCGACGAGATCGATCATGAATCAAATGAACCAACTACCTGACGACGACCTGCTGGCCTTGTTGATGGCCGACGAGGCTGGTAGTGAGCAGTCCATCCAGCGCGCGACCGAGTCAGGGCCAAGTGAACTGTCCTTCGCCCAGCAACGGCTGTGGTTCCTGCAACAACTGGCGCCCCAGAGCAGCGCCTACAACCTGCCGCGGGCCATCCAGCTGCGTGGTGCACTGGACGCGACCGTGCTGCAGGTCGCCTTGCAACACATCATTGATAAACACGACATTCTCAAGACCGCCTTCCTCGAGATCGATGGGCAGCCCCGGCAGGTGGTGGTGCCCGAGGCACGGCTCAGGCTGGCGCTGGAGGACCTCTCGACACTGGAACCGACGCAACGCCGCCAGCCCCTGCGCACCCGCCTGGACGCAGAGGCCGGGCGAGCCTTTGACCTGAGCCAGGCGCCGCTGATTCGCGGCGCACTGCTGAAGATGGCGCCTGACGAGCACGTACTGCTGCTGAACATGCACCACATCGTTTCGGACGCGTGGTCCAACCCGATCCTCATGCAAGACCTGGGCGCAGCCTATGAACTGGCTGGCCGTGACGCTCCAGGCCGCCTTGCGCGACCGGCGATCCAATATCACGACTACGCGCGCTGGCAACGCCGGGATTACCCACGCACACCCCGGCACGACGCCGCGGCCGCCTACTGGAAAACCTACCTGGGCGAGGAAATCCTCCCTCTTGAACTGCCCGCTGACTTCCTCGTGGCCCCGGACACCCGCCACCCGGCGGCGTCTCATTCGCTGAGCCTGGCACCCGAGCTGAGCCGCAACCTCAATGCCTTTTGCCAGGCCCATGGGCTCACGCCGTTCGTGGTGCTGCTGGGGGCCTGGCAACTGTTGCTGGGCCGCTACAGCAACCAGCAGGATTTCACCGTGGGCGTACCCAACGCCACCCGAAACCAGAGTGAAACCCAAGACCTGGTTGGCTTTTTTGTCAGCAGCCTGATCTATCGGGCGCAACTGGATCACAGCCTGACCACGCTCGACTTCCTGCAGCGCCTGCGCCAAGAGTCCCTGGCCGCCCTGGAGCACTCCGACTACCCGGTCGAGCTGATTATCGAAGACCTGCACGTGCAGCGCAGGACTCAAGCCAACCCGTTATTCCAGACCCTGTTCAACTGGCGTGTCGCCGGCCAGCAACAAGGCCCCATGGCGTTGGGCGAACTGCAACTGGAATTTCTTCCCCTGGAGCAGCAAGAAGCCAAGTTCGACCTGGCCCTGGAGGTCGAGTACCAACCCCAGGCCATTCACGCCAGCCTTGAATACAGCAGCGCACTGTTCAGGCCGCAGACCATCGAGCGCATGGCGCAGCACTGGCAGAACCTGTTGCACGCGATAGTGGCCGATGCCAGTCAGCGCATTGGCGACCTGGCGTTGCTGGATAGCGGTGAGCAACAGGCGAGCATCGACGCCTGGAACCCGGCCCGGGTTGAATTCCCGGCCACCCAGGGCATTCACCACCTGATCGAACAACAGGTCGAGCGCACGCCCGAGGCCGTGGCCGTGGTCTTCCACCAGCAATCCCTGAGCTATCGCCAGCTCAATCAGCGGGCCAACCGGTTGGCCCATCAACTGATCGAACACGGGGTTGGCCCGGATGTGCTGGTAGGGCTGGCGGTGGAGCGCAGCCTGGAGATGGTGATCGGGCTGTTGGCGATTCTTAAAGCCGGCGGCGCCTATGT
>NZ_ATLP01000036.1:0-72232 GCF_000416215.1 Pseudomonas sp. CF161 | reverse complement strand
ATAGACTTCCAGAATCTGCCGTCAACCCCTATTTTCAGCTTTACTCAGATTTGAGGGTAATTCGTGCAAATGCCTTCTTGCCGGCCTGGCAAACATGAGTCGCGCCCAGCTTATATATAAAGGTGCGATCAACCACCTCACCATCTATACGCACACCACCCGAACCGAGAAGATCCCGCGCCACAGCAGAGTTCTTCACCAGGCCTGCCTTATTAAGGACAGCCGCGATCGGCATATCCTCAGTTGCAACCAGCTCGACCTCCGGCAGATCATCCGGCAACTCGCCATCCTTCATGCGATTGCCCGCGCCGCGATGAGCATTCGCTGCTGCCTCTTCGCCATGAAAACGCGCAACGATCTCTTCCGCCAACTTGATCTTGATGTCGCGTGGATTGGCGCCCGCTTCAACGTCCGCCTTAAAGGAAAGGATCTCTTCCATGGTGCGGAAGCTGAGCAGCTCAAAGTAACGCCACATCAGCGCATCAGGAATGGAGACGAGCTTGCTGTACATGACGCCCGGCGCTTCCTGGATACCGACATAGTTACCCAGCGACTTGGACATCTTCTTGACGCCATCCAACCCTTCGAGCAACGGCATGGTCAGGATGCACTGAGCCTCCTGGCCATAACCACGCTGCAGCTCACGCCCCATCAGCAGGTTGAACTTCTGATCGGTACCGCCCAGCTCGACGTCGGCCCGCAATGCCACCGAGTCATACCCCTGAACCAGCGGGTAGAGAAACTCGTGAATCGCAATGGGTTGATTGGTCGAGTAGCGCTTATCGAAGTCATCGCGCTCAAGCATGCGAGCGACGGTGTACTGAGAAGTCAGGCGAATGAAATCCGCCGGCCCCATCTTGTCCATCCATGTGGAGTTGAAAGCCACTTCGGTTTTTGCCGGATCAAGAATCTTGAAGACCTGATTCTTATAAGTCTCGGCGTTATCGAGAACCTGCTCACGGGTCAAAGGAGGACGCGTTGCGCTCTTGCCGCTCGGATCGCCGATCATGCCGGTGAAGTCGCCAATCAGGAAGATCACCTGGTGACCCAGATCCTGGAACTGACGCAGCTTATTAATAAGCACGGTATGACCCAGGTGCAAATCCGGCGCAGTCGGATCGAAGCCGGCTTTAATACGCAGCGGCTGACCGCGCTTGAGCTTCTCGATCAGCTCGGACTCGACCAATACTTCTTCCGCACCACGTTTGATCAGCGCTAGCTGCTCTTCAACCGACTTCATAACAGACCCGTAAGGCTCAGATTCAAAGGGAACCAACCATACAAGATCACGGACTAATTACAAGTTTTGCCCCGCGCGCGGAGGCCATTGCACGAGCAGAGTGTCCGCGAGCTTGCGTCACAGATGATTTGGTTATATTTTATACAGTTATTTCATCTTCATCATGTCATTCATCTTTTCCAATTCATCTTTTCAAAGTCAAATTACCTATGACCACAGAACCGTCTAAAGCGCCGCCGCTTTATCCGAAGACCCACCTGCTCGCAGCAAGTGGTATCGCCGCCCTCCTCAGCCTGGCTCTCCTGGTATTCCCTTCCAGTGATGTAGAAGCCAAACGAACAACCCTGAGTCTTGACCTGGAAAGTCCAGCAGAACAACTGACACAAGATCAAGACGCTGCCGACGCCGTCCAAGCCACAAATGAAGCCGTCGCTTCGCCTTTTGCACAGATTGAAAACACCCCTGAAGACACCGCGCAAACCGCTGAGGCTGAGCCCGCTCCAGCCGCGGCAGAAGAGCCAAAAGCACCGGGTCATAGAGAAGTCATTGTTAGCAAAGGCGATACGCTTTCCACGCTATTCGAAAAGGTAGGCCTGCCCACCTCATCGGTGCATGAACTGCTGGCCAGCGACAAACAGGCCAAGCAATTCACCCAACTCAAGCACGGTCAGAAACTGGAGTTCGAACTGAGCCCGGATGGCCAGCTGAACAACCTGCACAGCAAAGTCAGTGACCTCGAAAGCATCACCCTGACCAAAGGTCCCAAGGGTTATGCCTTCAATCGCGTCATCACCAAACCGGTTGTGCGCTCGGCTTATGTACATGGCGTGATCAACAGCTCGCTGTCCCAGTCGGCGGCCCGCGCAGGCCTGTCCCACAACATGACCATGGACATGGCCAACGTATTTGGTTACGACATCGACTTTGCCCAGGACATTCGCCAGGGCGACGAATTCGACGTGATCTATGAGCAGAAAGTGATCAACGGCAAGACCGTCGGTACTGGCAACATTCTTTCTGCTCGTTTCACCAACCGCGGCAAGACCTACACCGCAGTGCGCTACACCAACAAGCAAGGCACCAGCAGCTACTACACCGCTGATGGCAATAGCATGCGCAAAGCGTTCATCCGCACCCCAGTGGACTTCGCACGCATCAGCTCGCGCTTTTCCATGGGGCGCAAGCATCCGATCCTGAACAAGATCCGCGCCCACAAGGGCGTTGATTACGCGGCACCACGCGGTACACCGATCAAGGCCGCAGGCGATGGCAAGGTATTGCTGGCCGGTCGCCGCGGTGGCTACGGTAATACGGTGATCATCCAGCACGGTAATACCTACCGCACGCTGTACGGTCACATGCAAGGTTTCGCCAAGGGCGTGCAGACCGGCGGAAACGTCAAGCAGGGCCAAATCATTGGCTATATCGGTACTACCGGTCTATCCACCGGCCCGCACCTGCACTATGAGTTCCAGGTCAACGGTGTCCACGTCGACCCGCTGGGCCAGAAGCTGCCAATGGCCGACCCGATTGCAAAAGCAGAGCGCGCACGCTTCCTGCAACAGAGCCAGCCGCTGATGGCGCGCATGGATCAGGAACGAGCCACCATGCTGGCCTCGAGCAAACGCTAAGCCATGGCGCTCTATATAGGTGTGATGTCCGGGACCAGCCTTGATGGCCTGGACATCGCACTGATCGAACAGAGCCCGGCGATCAAACTGGTCGCCACCCATTACATCCCCATGCCTGAATCCCTGCGCGCCGAGCTCCTGGCTTTGTGCGCCAGCGGCCCCGATGAGATCGCCCGTTCAGCCATCGCCCAACAACACTGGGTCCGGCTGGCCGCACAGGGCATTCACAGTCTTCTCGAAAAGCAGCAGTTGAAACCCGAGAGCATTCGCGCGATTGGCAGCCATGGGCAAACCATTCGCCACGAACCCGCTCGCGGGTTTACGGTGCAGATCGGCAACCCGGCGCTGCTGACAGAGCTGACCGGGATCACCGTAGTCAGCGACTTCCGTAGCCGTGACGTAGCTGCAGGCGGGCAAGGCGCTCCGCTGGTCCCGGCCTTTCACGAAGCACTGTTCGAACAGCGCGCCGGCCAGCGTGCGGTGCTGAATGTGGGCGGCTTCAGCAACCTGAGCCTGATCGAGCGCGACAAGCCGGTGGCCGGATTCGACTGCGGCCCAGGCAACGTGCTGCTAGATGCGTGGATCCACTCCCAGCGTGGGGATAACTTTGATCGGGATGGCAGATGGGCCGCCAGCGGTCATGTCGAAGCCGGCTTGCTGAAGGCGCTATTGAGCGATCCATTTTTTGCCACTCAGGGCCCAAAGAGCACCGGCCGCGAAGTGTTCAATCTGCAATGGTTGCAACAGCATCTCGCGGCGCTGCCAGCCTTTGCGCCGGAAAACGTTCAAGCAACCCTGCTCGAACTCACCGCGCTGACCATCGTCGAATCACTGCAGGCCGCACAGCCGGCAACCCAGGAACTGCTGGTCTGCGGCGGCGGTGCTCATAACTCCGCCCTGATGAGCCGCCTGGGCCAGTTGCTCCCTCACAGCAAGGTGGCCAGTACCGCGACCCATGGCGTAGACCCGGATTGGGTCGAGGCCATGGCCTTCGCCTGGCTGGCTCATTGCTGTCTTGAGGGTATTGCCGCCAACCGCCCGAGCGTCACTGGCGCCCATGGCCTGCGAGTGCTGGGCGCGATCTACCCGGCCTGATCGCCAGACAGCAAAACGCCGCAAGGCCTTGAGGCCATGCGGCGTTGAGTAAAACCTTGAATCGGATCAGATCGAGAACGATGAACCGCAACCACAGGTGGTGCTGGCATTCGGGTTCTTGATCACGAAACGCGAGCCTTCCAGACCTTCCTGGTAATCCACCTCGGCACCCGCCAGGTATTGGAAACTCATCGGATCAACCACCAGACTCACACCTTCGCGCTCGACGATGGTGTCGTCATCGGCCACTTCCTCATCGAAAGTGAAACCGTATTGAAACCCTGAACAACCGCCGCCCGTAACGAATACGCGCAGCTTCAAGCGATCATTACCCTCTTCATCGACCAGGCTCTTCACCTTGTGCGCAGCACCGTGGGTGAATTGCAAAGCCGTGGGGGTGAAGGATTCGACGCTCATGCTGACTATCTCCCGGCGTTACGCCGCCATAATGCGTGATGACGGGCATTATCCGCTTCTCCTAGAAAAGCGGTCAACTATTAGCGGAGCAGCGGCAAGCCTGAAGCTACAGGCCGGCCGCCTGGATCTGTGCGGTTACGGCAACATGCCGGCGTGGGACAGGCCCAAGCGCTCATCCAGACCGAACATGATGTTGAGGTTCTGCACTGCCTGGCCGGATGCGCCCTTGACCAAGTTATCGATCACCGACAACACCACCACCAAGTCACCGTCCTGCGGCCGATGCACGGCAATCCGGCAGACGTTGGCGCCGCGTACACTGCGCGTTTCCGGGTGGCTGCCCGCGGGCATCACATCCACGAAAGGCTCGTTGGCATAGCGTTTTTCGAACAGCGCCTGCAAATCGACCGACCTGTCGACCACGGTCGCATAAAGCGTGGAGTGAATGCCGCGAATCATCGGCGTCAGGTGCGGGACAAACGTCAGGCCCACATCCTGGCCTGCTGCCCGGCGCAGGCCCTGGCGAATTTCCGGCAGGTGGCGATGGCCTTTGACGGCGTAGGCTTTCATGCTTTCCGAGGTTTCTGAATACAGGGAGCCAACGCTGGCGCCGCGACCGGCTCCGCTGACTCCGGACTTGCAGTCGGCAATCAGGCGGGAGCTGTCGGCAAGGCCGGCTTCCAGCAACGGCAGGAAACCCAGCTGGGTCGCCGTCGGATAGCAACCTGGTACAGCAATCAGGCGGGCGTTCCTGATCTGCTCGCGATTGACTTCCGGCAAGCCGTACACCGCTTCGCCCAGCAACTCGGGCGCACCGTGGGGCTGGCCGTACCATTTGGCCCACTCCTCGGCATCCTGCAGACGGAAATCGGCCGACAGATCGATGACCTTGGTCCCGGCCGCCAGCAACTCACCGGCCAGGGCGTGGGCTACGCCATGGGGCGTCGCGAAAAACACTACGTCACAGGCGCCCAGGGTGTTGATATCCGGCACGCTGAATTCCAGGCCGTCATAGTGGCCTCGCAGGTTGGGATACAGATCGGCTACAGCCAGCCCGGCCTCGGAACGCGAAGTAATGACTTCCACTTGCGCCTGCGGGTGCTGCGCCAATAGACGCAGCAATTCGACACCGGTGTAACCCGTGCCGCCGACGATACCGACCTTGACCATATACCTGCCCTCAACGAACCCACTGGAAAGCCGTCGATGATAGGGCGCGCCCTGCCCTGCGACAACCGTCAAGGTGACGTGCGGACGCTCTACCCTCTACTATCTCGCCTACCGTGAACCTGGGAATAACTAAAAATGCTTTATCTATGGCTCAAAGCTTTTCATATCGTCAGTGTGGTCTGCTGGTTTGCCGGCCTGTTTTATCTGCCACGACTGTTTGTCTACCACGCCCAAAGCGAGGACGCCGTGAGCAAGGAGCGCTTCAGCCTCATGGAGCGCAAGCTGTATCGCGGGATCATGGGCCCGGCGATGGTCGCGACCCTGGTGTTCGGCATCTGGTTGCTGAGCCTCAACCCCAGCGCCTACTTCGGCCAGGGTGGCTGGATGCACGCCAAGCTGACACTGGTGGTGATCCTGATCGGCTACCACCACATGTGCGGCGCGCAAGTGAAACGTTTTGCCCGTGGCGAAAACACCCGCAGCCATGTCTTTTATCGCTGGTTCAATGAAGTACCCGTTCTGATATTGCTGGCTATTGTAATTTTGGTTGTTGTACGACCGTTCTAACCTCTACAGACGTCATTAACCGGGGTACCTCCAATGTCGCTGCCTGCTCTGCTCGAACAACGCCTGCGCCTGCCTGTGGTCGTGGCGCCCATGTTCCTGATTTCCAACCCGCAATTGGTCCTGGCCTGCTGCCGTAATGGCGTGGTCGGCAGCTTTCCGGCGCTGAACCAGCGTGAAAGCAGCGGCTTCAAGGCCTGGCTCGAGGAAATCGAAGCGGGGCTGGCGACACTGGAAAATCCCGCCCCCTATGCCGTCAACCTGATCGTGCATAACAGCAACCCGAGATTGCAGGCCGACCTGGAGATCTGCATCGAGCACAAGGTGCCGATCGTCATTACCAGCCTGGGCGCCGTGAAGGAATTGGTCGACGCGGTGCACAGCTATGGCGGCCTGGTGTTCCATGACGTGACCACGCGCCGCCATGCGGAAAAGGCCGCCGAGGCCGGGGTCGACGGACTGATTGCCGTGGCCGCCGGTGCGGGCGGTCACGCCGGCACCTGGAGCCCCTTCTCGCTGATCGCGGAGATCCGCCAGTTCTTCGACAAGACCCTGTTGCTCGCCGGTTGCCTGAACCACGGCCACGAGGTGCTCGCTGCACAGTTGCTGGGCGCGGACCTGGCTTACTTCGGCACCCGTTTCATCGGCACCACGGAAAGCCACGCCCCGGATGCCTATAAAGAGATGCTGCTGAACTCCCGAGCCGCCGATATCGTGCACACCGCCGCAGTGTCCGGGGTTCCCGCCAGTTTTATGCGTCAGAGCCTGGAGAATGCAGGCTTCGACCTCGCCGCCCTGCAAGGCAAGGGCGAGGTCAACTTCGGCTCCAAGCTCAAACCCGTCAGTGACGAGGCCAAAGCCTGGAAAACCGTGTGGTCTGCGGGCCAGGGGGTAGGCGAGATCCACGATCTGCCCAGCGTCGACCAGCTAATTGCACGCCTGGATGCCGAGTACCGCCAGGCGCTTGAGCAGGCGAGCCAGTTGCCGAAACGTTGGCCACGCTGAAATGTCTGAGGTTTGTTAGCCAGCCACGGGTAGCTGGCCTTAAACTGCCGACCTTTATGTAAGCCTTCATTTCAGATGACAAGGATGCCCCTATGAGCGAACCCCGCTTCAAGATTGTTTTCGATGGCGCCCTGTTACCCGGTGTCGAAAAAAATAGCGCTCAGCAAAAACTCGCCGAGCTGTTCAAGAGCGACATTGCCGCAATCGAACCCCTATTCGGCGGCCAGCCGGTGGTACTCAAGCGCGAACTGTCCCAAGCCGATGCCGACCGCTACCTCGAAGCCCTGCACAACACCGGGATCGCCGCGCGCATCGAGGCTGAACAAGCCCTGGACCTGAACCTCGCGCACGTCGAACACACGCCCCCCGTCGCGGCCCCGATCGCCGCCAGCAATCCTGAATCGCCCTACGCTCCACCCCGGGCCACCGTGGGTGAAGTGCTGCCAGAGTTTTCCGAACTCAAGGTCTTCAGCATCCAGGGCCGTATCGGCCGTTTGCGCTACCTGGCCTGGACCCTGGTACTGACCGTGGTGATGATGGTGGTGGTCGGGATCGGCGCCCTGATCGGCTTTGCCAGCCTGATGTCCGCTGAGTCTTCAGGGTTGGCCATGGGCTTCGGCGCCCTGGTTGCGATTGTGCTATTCGTGGCCTTCGTGGTGGTCAGCATCCAGATCAGTGTTCAGCGCCTGCATGACCTGGGCTGGTCCGGCTGGCTCTGGCTGATCAACTTTGTACCCATCGTGGGCAGCTTCTTTCCACTGGTTCTGGTCGTCAGCCCCGGCAGCAACATCGCCAACCGTTACGGCCCGCCCCCACCGCCAAACACCACAGCAGTAAAAGCATTGGCGTGGATGTGGGTGGCCTTGATCGCCCTGATCATCGTTGCCGGCGTGGCAGGCGGCCTGAGTTCGCTCAGTGAATACAGCGAAAGCGGCTCCAGCTATAGCGAAAGCCAGAACGCAACCGGTGATGAAGACGCGGCCGAATCGGCCTCACCCGCTGTAGACTATGAAGAAGAATAAACGTACCTGAGCCTGCGACCTCTCTGTCGCGGGCCATTGGCCGTTGCGATGGAGAACTGCATGACCCGTTACGCTCTGATCACTGGCGCTTCCAGCGGCATAGGCCTGGCCTTGGCGGAAGCACTGGCCCGGCGCGGGCGCAACCTGATTCTGGTGGCCCGTCAGCGTGATCAGTTGGAAAGCATCGCCCTTGAACTGACCCAGCGCTTCGGCGTCGAGGTGCTGTTTCGCGCGTGCGACCTGGGCGAACCACTGCGTCTCTCGGGTTTCCTGCTGGAACTCGAAGAAGGCGATCGGCAGATCGATCTGCTGGTCAATTGCGCCGGCATGGGCACCAGCGGCCCATTCCTGGCACAGGACTGGATGACCGAACAGGACCTGATTGAAGTCAACATCCTGGCCCTGACCCGCCTGTGCCATGCCCTGGGCAACAGCATGGCGCTGCTGGGCGGTGGGCAGATTCTCAATGTCGCCTCGGTCGCCGCCTTTTATCCTGGCCCGTGGATGAGCACCTACTACGCGAGCAAGGCTTACGTCCTGCACTTTTCCGAAGGCTTGCGCGAAGAGTTGAAAAACTGCGCGGTGAAGGTTTCGGTGCTCTGCCCCGGCCCGACACGCACCGCGTTCTTTCGCACCGCCCAATTGAACGCTGAAAAGCTGCAAGCCAGCAAATTGCTGATGAGCCCCGAGGAAGTTGCACTCTATGCCGTGCGCGCCATGGAAAAGAACCGCGCGATCATCATTCCCGGCCGCCTCAACCGCTGGATGGCATTCAGCAGCCGCCTGGGCTCGCGCTGGCTGACGCGCAAGTTGGTCGGCTACGCCAACAGGGCCTATTGCCCGCGCTAGGCATCACGTAAATGGCTGGGCGCACGCAGGTCGCCTGAGTACACTCAGCCCGGACCCACCCAATGGAGAAACAGCTGTGGATACTCTGTTCACCAAGATCATCAACAGAGAAATACCCGCGAAGATCATTTACGAGGACGACCAGGTCCTGGCCTTCCACGACATCGCTCCGCAAGCACCAGTGCACTTTCTGGTGATCCCGAAGAAACCGGTGCGCACCCTCAACGACCTCACCGAGGACGACAAGGCCCTGGCTGGCCATATTCTGTTCACCGCCCAGCGCCTGGCCAAAGAGCTGGGCTGTGAAGACGGTTTCCGCGTGGTCATGAACTGCAATGAGCTGGGCGGGCAAACCGTCTATCACATTCATATGCACGTGCTTGGCCAGCGCCAGATGAACTGGCCTCCGGGCTGATCGCTCTATCTGGCCCCTTTGCGGCGCACTCGCAGCCTGTTTCAGGCGAGGGTGCGCTGATCCAGCGCAGGTTTCGTCCCATCGATTGGGGTAAACTGGCCGCCGTGATTCTTCCCGGAGGTAAGCATGACTACCCAACGTCACTACTCGCCGATTGACCGTCTGCTGCTGCAAGCCGATACGGCCATGCGCACCCTGCTGCCCTTCAGTGGCCAGCCTTATCGCCCTTCGCCAGCCATCGTGCAGCCCGATGCGCAGATGACTGAAGAAGACACCCGCCACGTCGCGGGCCTGATGCGGATCAACCATACCGGCGAGGTCTGCGCCCAGGCGCTGTATCAGGGCCAGGCCCTGACCGCCAAGCTGCCCCAGGTCCGCGAGGCCATGGAGCACGCCGCCGAAGAGGAAATCGACCACCTGGCCTGGTGCGAACAACGCATTCGTCAGTTGGGCAGCCACCCCAGCGTGCTCAACCCGCTGTTCTACGGCCTTTCGTTCGGTATCGGTGCGGTCGCCGGCTTGATCAGCGACAAGGTCAGCCTGGGGTTCGTGGCCGCCACCGAAGACCAGGTGTGCAAGCACTTGAATGAACACCTGGAGCAATTGCCGGCCGAGGACGAAAAGTCCCGGGCAATCCTGCAACAAATGCGCACCGACGAAGAACACCATGCCCAAAGCGCGCTGGAGGCCGGCGGTTTCCGCTTCCCGGCACCGATCAAGTTCGGCATGAGCCTCATGGCCAAGGTCATGACCAAGAGCACCTACCGCATCTGATGCGGTAAATCGCGGGCACAAAAAAGGGCGCTATCTCAGCGCCCTTTCTTTTGCCTGAAAATCAGCTCGGCATATTGCGCGCGTAGAAGATTTCCAGCATTTCGTGCTTCACACGCTCTGTCACCTGGGCACGCTGCTCAGTGGACAGGTTGCTGGTGGCGTCGCCGAACAGGTAGTTATCCAGTTCGAAGTTCTTCAACAGCATCTTGGTGTGGAACATATTCTCCTGGTACACATTCACATCGGTCATCTGGTAACCGTCGCGGGTGTCTTCGGACAAGTAGTTCTGGATCGAGTTGATCTCGTGGTCGATGAAGTGCTTTTTGCCTTCGACGTCACGGGTGAAACCCCGCACGCGGTAATCCACGGTCACGATGTCCGACTCGAACTGGTGAATCAGGAAATTGAGGGCTTTAAGCGGTGAAATGACCCCGCAAGTCGACACATCGATATCCACACGGAAAGTGGCAATACCATCCACCGGATGGATCTCCGGGTAGGTGTGCACCGTGATGTGGCTCTTGTCGAGGTGGGCCAGGATAATTTCAGGCAACGGGCCTGGGGACTCTTCGATCTGGCTCTCGGTAGGCGTTACCGGCTCTTCCGAGATCAGAATGGTCACGCTGGCACCTTGGGGATCGTAATCCTGACGGGCGATGTTCAGGATGTTGGCACCAATGATATCGACAACTTCCGTGAGGATCTGCGTCAGGCGTTCCGCGTCGTACATCTGGTTGATGTATTCGACATAGGCCTGCTGGTCCTGCGGGGTTTCCGCATAGCAGATGTCATAGATGTTGAAGCTCAAGGTCTTTGTCAGGTTATTGAACCCATGGAGCTTGAGTTTGCTTTTCACCGTTTGAAAACTCTCTGTGTATTGCGGCACGGCCGCGTGATCAAGCATGCCCGTCAGATGCGAACGACGCAGCTGCGTAGGACGGTTAACACCTCTTCGCGATGGCGATTTTGGTTGTCTGTTCGGGCGCGTGACCTGTTGACTAACCGATCACTGCCCTGAAAAAAGTGGCGCATTATGCAGACCTCAGCCAGTGATCGCCAGAGTCTGCGCCGCTTTTATGATAGTTGAATGTCGATTCAACCCAGCTCGACGATTTCGTAATCGTGAGTAATGGCTACGCCGGCAGCGCCAAGCATGATCGATGCCGAGCAATACTTTTCGGCCGACAGCTCGATGGCGCGCTTGACCTGGGCTTCCTTGAGCCCGCGGCCCTTGACCACAAAGTGCATATGGATCTTGGTAAACACCTTGGGGTCTTCGGTGGCGCGCTCGGCTTCGAGGAAGGCTTCGCAGCTTTCAACGGCCTGCCGGGACTTCTTGAGGATGCTGACCACATCGAAGTTGCTGCAACCGCCCACGCCGAGCAGGAGCATTTCCATAGGGCGAACGCCCAGGTTGCGACCACCGGCTTCCGGCGGGCCATCCATTACCACCACATGCCCGCTGCCCGATTCACCGAGGAACATGGCTTCGCCTGCCCATTGGATGCGTGCCTTCATGGCCAAGACTCCACTGCTAAAAAAGGGTCGCCAGCTTAGCACAGGGGCCTGAAACGGCGGCGTGCTGACGATTCATCGATACCCGCGGCTGTCACTCGGAAATATCTTAATTTGAGCGAGATCCGTCTGTTAAGCTGGCGCCAAATCAATGGCGCATCGCCAGCTTAAAATGGCCCGGCAACAGGCCTCATAAGAAAACCAAAACACCACCGTGTAGTCTTTTCGGGATACAACCATGGTTGCTATTGCCCCCACCCCCAAGATCAAGAACCTCGACAAGCTGCTGATGCACTGTCAGCGCCGTCGCTATCAGGCCAAGAGCAATATCATTTGCGCGGGCGATGCGTCGGACACGCTGTTCTTCATCATCAAGGGCTCGGTCACCATCCTCATCGAAGACGATGACGGGCGGGAAATGATCATCGCCTACCTCAACTCCGGGGATTTTTTCGGCGAGCTGGGGCTGTTCGAACAGGCCGGACACGAGCAACAACGCAGCGCGTGGGTCCGGGCCAAGGTCGAGTGCGAGGTGGCGGAAATCAGCTACGCCAAGTTCCGTGAGCTGTCCCAGGTCGACCCGGACATCCTGTACGTGCTCAGCGGGCAGATCGCCCAGCGTTTGCGCAACACCACGCGCAAGGTCGGCGACCTGGCCTTCTTCGATGTCACCGGGCGGGTTGCCCGCTGCCTGCTGGAGTTGTGCAAGCAGCCGGACGCCATGACTCACCCCGATGGCATGCAGATCAAGGTCACCCGACAAGAGATCGGGCGCATCGTCGGCTGTTCGCGGGAGATGGTCGGTCGCGTGCTCAAGGACCTCGAAGAGCGCAACCTGGTGAGCGTCAAAGGCAAGACCATGGTGGTGTTCGGCACCCGTTAAGCGGCGAATACCTGCGCCAGCATCTGCCGATACAGGGTCTCCAGGCGCTCAATGGCCTGAGGCGCGGCAAAGGCCTCATGCAGCGCGATATGGCTCTGAGCGCGGCAGCGCTGCTCCAGGCCACAGGCCTGATTGAAGCAATTGACCGCGGCGACCATCGACTCACGCTCGTTATCCAGCAACAACGCACCGTGCACCAACCCCACCGGGCGCTGCCCGCCCCGGCTCTGGCGCCAGCGTTGCGCCGTGCCCACCAGTTTGCGGCCATCGAGATTGACGTTGAATCGCCCATCGCAGAAGGCCCCGTCCACCTCCCCCAGCGAAGGCGTGCCGCCCAGCTCGCTCAGCAGGTCGCAGATCGGCTGGCACAGCCGGCGGTAGGCGGTTTCGATCCGATTCTGATCCCCTTCGCTGCGCGGTGGCGCGTAGACCAGGGCGATATTCACCGTCGCCGCCGATTGCGGCACCGGTTCGCCGCCGGTCTCACGCAACAGCACCGGCCAACCGGTGGCCGCCACTGCCGTGCAAGCCTGGTCGAAATCCGCCAGGCGACTCAGACGACGGGGCATGACCAGGGCTTTATCGCTCGGCTGCCAGAACAGCAGGCCAAAATCTTCATCGCCGGCACAGATGCGCGCCAGCAGATCCTGTTCGGCTTGCAGGCCGGCTTCAACGGTCAAGGCAACGGGCTGAGTCATGGCAGTAGAACTTCCTTGGCGATGGCTATAAAAAAGCCGGCATCGCCGGCTTCTTCATGGGGTCAGGTTCAATCCAGCGTGGAGCCGGTCACCGGCAGGCCACGCTCCGGGAAGAACAAACGCTGCAACTCCGCGCCCGGGCTTTCGGCGCGCATGAACGCTTCGCCAACCAGGAACGAATAGACGTCGCTGATTTCCATCAGCTCCACATCCGCGCGGTTGAGAATGCCGCTCTCGGTGATCACCAGGCGATCGCGGGGAATGCGCGGCAGCAGGTCGAGGGTGGTTTCCAGGCTGACGTCAAAGGTGTGCAGGTTGCGGTTGTTGACGCCGACCAAGGGTGTGTCGAGGGTCTTGAGTGCGCGCTCCAGCTCATCACCGTCGTGCACTTCGACCAGCACATCCAGGCCCACGCTTTTGGCGACGGCAGCCAGTTCGGCCATTTTCCCGTCGTCCAGGGCGGCCACGATCAGCAACACGCAATCGGCGCCCAGGGCGCGGGCTTCAACGATCTGATACGGATCGATCATGAAGTCCTTGCGGATTACCGGCAGCTTGCAGGCCGCACGGGCCTGCTGCAGGTAGGCATCGGCGCCCTGGAAATAATCGATATCGGTCAGCACCGACAAACAGGTCGCCCCGCCCTTCTCGTAGCTCTTGGCGATATCCGCCGGCACGAAGTTTTCGCGGATCACGCCCTTGCTCGGCGAGGCCTTCTTGATCTCGGCAATCACCGCCGGCTGCTTGAGCTTGGCCTGCGCCAGCAGAGCCTTGGCAAAACCACGGGGTGCATCAGCTGCCCGAGCCAGGCCTTCGAGCTCAGCCAGGCTGACCCGCGCGCTACGCTCGGCAACTTCCTGCACCTTGCGGGCAAGAATCGCTTCCAGAACCGTCGGCACACTCATCCCTCATTCTCCTGCTTGAATACCGCGGTAAAGGCACCCAGTTCCTCGAGCTTCTCCCGGGCCAGGCCGGTGTGCAACGCATCGTGGGCCAGGGCGACGCCCTCTTTGAGGCTGCTGGCATGGTCGGCGGCATACAGCGCGGCGCCGGCATTGAGCACGATCATCTCCGCGGCTTTCTGCCCATGTTCGGTCTTGCGCCGGCCGAGCGCGTCGCGGATCAGCTCAAGCGACGCCGCCGGGCTTTCGACCACCAGGCCGAACAGGCTCTGGCTCTTCATGCCCAAGTCTTCGGGCTGCACCCAATACTCGGTGATGGCATCGTTTTTCAGCTCCGCGACAAAAGTCGGCGCGGCCAGGCTGAACTCATCCAGGCCATCCTGGGAATGCACCACCAGCACATGCTTGCTGCCCAGACGCTGCAAGACTTCGGCCAACGGACGGCACAAGGCCTGGCTGAACACCCCGACCACCTGGTGCTTGACCCCGGCCGGATTCGTAAGCGGGCCGAGCATATTGAACAGGGTACGCAGCCCCAGGTCGCGGCGCGGCCCGGCGGCGTGCTTCATCGCACCGTGGTGCGACTGGGCGAACATAAAGCCGATACCGACGTTATCGATGCAGCGCGCCACCTGGACCGGGGTCAGGTTCAGGTAGATCCCGGCCGCTTCCAGCAGGTCGGCACTGCCGCTCTTGCCGGAAACTGCACGATTACCGTGCTTGGCCACGGTGCAACCGGCGGCGGCGACCACAAACGAGGACGCGGTGGAGACGTTGAAGATATTGGCCCCATCGCCGCCGGTGCCGACCACGTCGACCACACCGTCGAGGGTTTTCAGTTCGACCTTGTCTGCCAGCTCACGCATGACCGAGACCGCGCCGACGATTTCGTCGATGCTCTCGCTTTTCATGCGCATGGCCATCATGAAGGCGCCAATCTGCGCATCGGTGCATTGACCGGTCATGATTTCGCGCATGACATCGCGCATTTCGTCCGTGCTCAGGTCCAGATGGCCGACGATACGGCTCAGGGCAGTCTTGATATCCATGGAAAGTCCTTAGCGCGTGCCGCCGCTCTGTTTAAGAAAGTTGGCGAACAGCTCGTGGCCCTGCTCGGTGAGAATAGACTCGGGGTGAAATTGCACACCCTCGATATTCAGCGTCTTGTGGCGCAACCCCATGATCTCGTCGACGGAGCCGTCTTCCAGTTGTGTCCAGGCCGTCAGCTCGAGGCAGTCGGGCAAGGTTTCGCGCTTGACCACCAGCGAGTGGTAGCGGGTCACGGTCAGCGGATTGTTCAGGCCGCGGAAGACACCCTGATCCTTGTGGAACACCGGGCTGGTCTTGCCGTGCATCACTTGCCGGGCCCGTACCACGTCACCGCCAAAGGCCTGGCCGATGGACTGGTGGCCCAGGCACACCCCGAGAATCGGCAGTTTGCCGGCGAAATACTTGATGGCCTCGATGGACACGCCAGCCTCGGTCGGCGTGCACGGGCCTGGAGACACCACGATCCGCTCGGGCTTGAGCGCTTCAATCTGCGCCACGGTCAGTTCGTCGTTGCGCACCACTTTGACTTGCGCCCCCAACTCGCCGAGGTACTGCACGACGTTATAGGTGAAGGAGTCGTAATTATCGATCATCAGCAACATAGTAAAAGCTCCTCAGGCATCGGACGCGGGGGATTGTGCAGCGAGCGCAACGGCGCGAAACATCGCGCGGCGCTTGTTCAGCGTCTCTTCCCACTCCAATGCCGGCACCGAGTCGGCGACAATGCCGCCCCCGGCTTGAACATGCAGTTCACCGTCCTTGATCACCGCCGTGCGAATCGCAATCGCGGTGTCCATGTTGCCGTTCCAGGCGAAATAACCCACCGCGCCACCATAGACGCCACGCTTGACCGGCTCCAGTTCGTCGATGATTTCCATCGCGCGAATCTTCGGCGCCCCGGACAGGGTGCCCGCCGGCAGAATCGCCCGCAGCGCATCCATGGCGGTCAGCCCGGCTTTCAGTTGCCCGGTGACGTTGGAAACAATGTGCATCACGTTGGAATAGCGCTCGATCACCATCTTCTCGGTGAGCTTCACCGAACCGATCTCGGAGACCCGACCGGTGTCGTTGCGGCCCAGGTCGATCAGCATCAGGTGCTCGGCGATTTCCTTGTCGTCAGACAGCAGGTCCTCTTCCAGCGCCAGGTCCGCCTCTTCAGTGGCGCCACGCGGGCGGGTGCCAGCAATCGGTCGCACGGTGATCAGGTTGTCTTCGACCCGCACCAGCACTTCCGGCGAACTGCCCACCACGTGGAAGTCGCCGAAATTGAAGAAGTACATATAAGGCGTCGGGTTGAAGCAGCGCAGCGCGCGATACAGATCGATCGGCGCCGACGTGAAGTCGATGGACATGCGTTGCGACGGCACCACCTGCATGCAGTCACCGGCCAGGATGTATTCCTTGATGGCGTCGACCGCACGCTCGTAATCGCCCTGGGTAAAACTGGAGCGGAACACCGGATCAGCCGCCTGTTGCTGGCTGAAGTCCAGGCCGCGACGCGGCGTGATCGGCTGGCGCAATTGCGCCAGCAATTCCTGCAGGCGAGCCTGGCCCTTCTCGTAGGCATCGTCCTGGGCCGGGTCGGCCAGCACGATCGCGTGCATCTTGCCTGCCAGGTTGTCGAACACCACCACGGCGTCGGACACCATCAGCAGAATGTCCGGCACCCCCAGCGGATCCGGGTTCGGGCACTTGCCCAGACGCCGCTCCACATAACGCACGCAGTCATAACCGAAATACCCCACCAGGCCGCCGTTGAAACGCGGCAGGCCGGCGATGGTCGGCACGTTGTAGCGCGCCTTGAATTCTTCGACGAAGGCCAGCGGGTCGGCCACTTCGAGGCTTTCGATCTCGACGCCGTCGTGGGTCACGCTGACCTGGTGGTCATGCACCCGCAACACGGTGCGGCACGGCAGGCCAATGATCGAGTAACGCCCCCACTTCTCGCCGCCCTGCACCGACTCCAACAGGTAGGAGTTGGGCTGGTCGGCCAGTTTCAGGTAGATCGACAGCGGCGTATCGAAGTCGGCCAGGGTTTCGCAGGCAAGCGGAATGCGGTTGTAGCCGGCAGCGGCCAAACGCAAGAATTCTTCACGGATCATGAGGTGCCTCGTGGCTTGAGGGTCTAACAGTCAGGTATGCAAACGTGCCGGCGAAGAGCCGGCCAGAAAAAGTCAGGCGCGCCAACGCCAGCGGGCCAGGGCCTTGATGACTTTCATCCAGAGTTTGCGAGTGACCACCACGATGGAGTTTCCAGGAGGGGATGGAACAGCGTCGGGCAACGTTATCTCAGCGGCAGGATCCAGGCAACCGGGAATTAGCTGGCGCAGGTCGTCGATCACCAGCGCTGGCGACTCTTCGGCAATCGGCCGGCCATGGTTGTAGCCGTAACTCAAGGCCACGCACTTGACCCCGGCGGCCTTGGCAGCCAGCACATCGCTGCGCGAATCCCCGACAAACAGCGATTGCGACGCCGGGACACTGGCCATCTTCATCACGAAAAACAGCGCCGCCGGGTCAGGCTTCTTCTGCGGCAGGGTATCGCCGCCGATGATCCAGCGGAAATACCGGCCGATCTTCATCTGATCCAGCAGCGGCGCGACAAAACGCTCCGGCTTGTTGGTGATGAGCGCCATCTCCACGCCCTGCTTGTGCAGCCACTTGAGGGTTTCCCGCGCGCCGGGATAGACCACGGTCAACGCATGCCCATCCTCATAGGCCACATTGAACAGCTCCAGGGCGTGTTCGGCTTCGACGTCATCGACGCCTTCGGGATCCAGGCTGTTGGCCAGGGCCCGGCGTACCAGCATCTGCACGCCGTTGCCGACCCACTCGCGCACCGAATCGATGCCGGCGGGCGGGCGCCCCAGTTTGAGCAGCATGTCGTCCAAGGCCGCCGCCAGGTCAGGCACCGAATCGACCAGGGTGCCATCGAGGTCGAACATCACCAGCCGTGGCAGGCGCCCGGGGAACAACTGCTCAAATCCGCTCATGAACGAGCCAACGCCAGTTCGGAGCGCATCTTGTCGATCACTTCCTGATAGTTCGGCGTGTTGAAGATCGCCGATCCGGCCACAAAGGTATCAGCGCCAGCGGCGGCAATTTCACGGATGTTATTGACGTTGACCCCGCCGTCGATCTCCAGGCGGATGTCGCGTCCGGAGGCATCGATCAAGGCCCGCGCTTCGCGCAGCTTGTCGAGGGTGCCGGGGATGAACTTCTGCCCGCCGAAGCCCGGGTTGACGCTCATCAGCAGGACCATGTCGACCTTGTCCATCACGTACTTGAGTGCATCCAGCGAAGTGGCCGGGTTGAACACCAGGCCTGCCTTGCAACCGCCTTCGCGGATCATCTGCAGGGAACGGTCGATGTGCAGCGTGGCTTCCGGGTGGAAGGTGATGTAGGTCGCACCGGCCTCGATGAAGTCGCCGATGATGCGATCCACCGGGCTGACCATCAGGTGCACATCGATCGGCGCGGTAACGCCGTACTTGCGCAGGGCGGCGCACACCATCGGGCCGATCGTCAGGTTCGGCACATAGTGGTTGTCCATGACATCGAAGTGCACGAAGTCGGCGCCGGCGGCGAGAACGTTGTCCACTTCCTCACCCAGGCGGGCGAAATCGGCGGAGAGAATCGACGGAGCAATTACGAAGGGCTGCATGACGCACCTTTTTTGAGCAGAATCACGGTGGCGCGCATTGTATACCTCATGCTTTGGGGCGCACACCGTGGCCGCGATGATCAGTAGGCTGCGCGATAGATCTTCTCGATATCGGCAGGGCTCAGTTGGCGAGGATTATTGCGCATCAGACGCTCGATGCCCGCCGCTTCCTGGGCCATGGCCGGGATCGCCTCTTGCGGCACGCCGAAACTGCGCAACCCCAGGGGAATCTCCACCGCCGCGCACAATTGGGTCATCGCCGCCACCGCGCTGTCGGCAGCCTCCAGGGCGCTCAGGTGGGCGGTCTTCACCCCCATGGCTTCGGCGATATCCTGCATACGCTCGACACAGGCCATTTTGTTCCAGGTCATGACATAGGGCAGGAGCAAGGCGTTGCTGACGCCGTGAGCGATATTGAAACGCCCGCCCAACGGATACGCCAGTGCGTGCACCGCGCCGACCCCGGCATTGCCGAACGCCATGCCGGCCATGAGGCTGGCCGTGGCCATGTCTTCCCGGGCCTGCAGGTTGGCCGGGTGGGCGTAGGCCTTGGGCAGCGCCTTGGCAATCAATTTGATAGCACCGATGGCCAGGGCGTCGGTGATCGATGAGGCGTTCAGCGACAGGTAGGCCTCCACCGCATGCACCAGGGCATCCACCCCGCTGGCGGCGGTCACGCTGCGCGGGCAGGTCAGGGTCATCTGCGGGCTGACCAGGGCCACGTCCGGCAGCAGGTAATCACTGACGATGCCCTTTTTCAGTTGCGCCGCCTTGTCGGAGAGAATCGCCACATTGGTCACCTCGGAACCGGTGCCGGCCGTGGTCGGGATCGCAATCAGCGGCGGCCCCTTGCGCGGCACCTGGTCCACGCCGAACAGGTCCGCCAGGGCGCCGTGATAACCGGCATACGCCGCGACGCTTTTGGCGATATCAATCGCACTGCCGCCGCCCAGGCCGATCAGGCCGTCATGCCCGCCCTCGCGGTAGACCCGCATGCAGTCTTCGACGATGGCGACTTCCGGGTCCGGTTGCACCCGGTCGAAGATTTCGTAGCTGCGCTCGCCCAATTGCGCCAGCGCCAGCTGCACCGTGCCGGACTTGACCAGTGCGGCGTCGGTGACGATCAGCGGGTTATCCACATCCAGGCGGGTCAGTTCGGCGGACAACTGCTCGATGGCGCCAGCGCCGGTGAGCAGTTTGTGAGCGATTTTGAACGAGGAAAGACTCATGGGCGCAGCCTCTTATAACGATGGGAGCTGGCACAAAGAGTAGCTGGGGATCGGGGTTTGTCAGTTCGGCTCGCCATGCTGCCGGCTAATGCCGGTCACGGGGCGAGCCGCACCGTCACCTAGACCGGTTCGCGGGCCGCCTGGCGTTGCACCGCGGCTGCGCTGGCCGTAGGCTCGCCGGTCGCTGGCGGCGCATCGGCGCTGTTCAGGTCCTTGCTGAAGGTCTTGTCGTTTTCGCCCTTGAAGAAGTTCTTGCCGTAGATCAGCAGGCACAGCACCACGCCAATCGCAAACCCCCAGCTGGCGCCCTTGATCGCCAGGACTGCGCCGATCACCCCGGCAATCCCCAGGTCACGCTGGCTGCGCGCTTCGAGAATCCCCAGGCGCACGCTGACATAGCCCTGGATCAGCAAGGTCAAGGCCAGGGCCACGCCAAGAATCGGCTGCACCAGGGTCACCACCGGCAGCAACAGCAGGCCGGTATTGGTGCCCCAGCGGAACGAACCCATACCGCCATAGATCGACTTCATGGCCTTGGGCCCGCCCTTGAAGCGCTCGATGACCACCACCAGCATCGCCGCCCACTTCGGGCCGCACATGGCGATGTCCGGGCCAAAAATACTCATGAAGGCGTTACGCCCACCGAAGATCAGGTGCGAGCGGTCCGGGTCGTAATCGATTTTCTCGTCCTTGCGGATCTGCTCGGCCTCGTCCAGCAGCACCTTGGCACTGAGCACGTCGCCGAACACGATGATGTACACCGCCAGCATGGTCGGCAGCGCGGTGATGAACATCGACAGCGGCGGCATGCCCAGGCCGAACACCGTGTAGTTGCTCCACAGGCCCATGAAGTCCGGCTTGCTGAAGCCCCATTGGATAGTCGGCCACGGCGCCTCGCCAAACAGCGGCGCAATCACCACCGCCAGCAGAATGATCGGCAGGATGCCGAGCTTGGCGAAGTTCCACCAGAAGCGGTTGCGCAGCTTGAGCTGGGCAAAGTGCTGGGAAAAGATCAGGTAGAAGGCAATGCCGATGGCGATGGAAATGGTCCAGGGCAGGCTGTCGAACTTGCCGCCCACCTGGAACACCGCCGTGACCGCGCTGATGCCGGCGCCGACGATGATCCCCGACTTGATCGCCGAGGGCACGAACCCCACCACCTTGCGCGCCATGCCGGTGGCCCCCAGGGCAATGGAAAACACCCCGAGCATCAATTGGAAGGCAATCAAGGCATGGACACGCTCCGGGCCCATGGGGAACTGCGCACAGTAGGCCATCAACAACGGCACCGCCGGGGTGATCCAGCCCGGCACCACGGGGTCGCCCAGCAGGTGGTGGGCCAGGTACAGCAGGCCATTGAGCATCACCACGGCCAGGGCGATTTCGAACGGCATGCCGAGAAATTCGGTCATCAGCGGAATGGCCGCCAGGTCGACGGCGCACATCAACAGGCCTTGCAGGTAATCCGGCAGTTCGAACTTGTAGTGGATGAAGGGTAAACGCACCTTGAACGGGCCAAGGGGTATGTACGGCGACTCGTGCCGCGTATCGGAAGGGGTTGGCATCAACTGCACCTGTCTTATTGGTATTGGTTGCGGTGTAAAACCGCCCGCAGCGGCACGGACCGCCACGGGCGTGGGTCGATCAGTACGCGGCGCGGTAGATCTGCTCGATATCGGCGGCGCTGAGCTGGCGCGGGTTGTTGCGCATCAGGCGCTCGATGCCGGCGGCTTCCTGGGCCATGGCCGGGATCGCCTCTTCGGGCACGCCGAAGCTGCGCATGCCTGTGGGGATATCCACGGCGGCGCACAACTCGGCCATCGCCTCCACCGCCAGGCTGGCCGCCTGCTGCTCGCTCAGGCCCGCCAGGGGCACGCCCATGGCCTCGGCGATATCGCGAAAGCGCTCGACGCAGGCCATTTTGTTCCAGGCCATGACATAGGGCAGCAGCAAGGCATTGCTCACGCCGTGGGCGATATTGAAACGCCCGCCCAGCGGGTAGGCCAGGGCATGTACCGCGCCGACCCCGGCATTGCCGAAGGCCATGCCGGCCATCAGGCTGGCGGTGGCCATGTCTTCCCGGGCCTGTAGGTTGGCCGGGTTGGCGTAGGCCTTGGGCAGCGCCTTGACTATCAGGCGGATCGCCCCCAGGGCCAGGGAATCGGTGATCGGCGAGGCATTCACCGACAGGTAGGACTCGATGGCATGCACCAGGGCATCCACCCCGCTGGCGGCGGTTACGCTGCGCGGGCAGCTCAAGGTCATCTGCGGGCTGACCAGGGCCACGTCCGGCAGCAGGTAGTCGCTGACGATGCCTTTTTTCAGTTGCGCCGCCTTGTCGGAGAGGATCGCCACATTGGTGACCTCGGAACCGGTGCCGGCCGTGGTGGGAATGGCAATCAGCGGCGGCCCCTTGCGCGGCACCTGGTCGACGCCAAACAGCGCCTCCAGCGGGCCGTCATGGCCGACAAAGGCCGCCACCGCCTTGGCGATGTCGATGGCGCTGCCGCCGCCCACGCCGATCAGGCCATCGTGGGCGCCAGCCCGATAGGCCCGGGCACAGTCTTCGACGATGGCGATCTCGGGCTCGGGTTTGACCTCATCGAAAATCCCGTATTGGCGCCCGCCCAACTGGGCCAGGGCCAGGTCGACGGTGCCGGACTTGACCAGGATCGCATCGGTGACGATCAACGGATGGTTGATCTTGAGGCGCGTCAGTTCGCCGGCCAGTTGCTCGATGGCGCCCTGGCCGGTAATCAGTTTGTTGGCAATTTTGAACGCGGAAATACTCATCAGCTCGGCCTTGATTAATTGTTGTGGCAAGAGCCGCGCAGGGGCGGCTCTCCGAAGGGCTCGAACGCTATAGAGCGAAAGCTGTGCCAAGATGTCGCAGGCCTTGTAGATCAAGGCCTGCGGCGGTGCGATGGGCAAATGACCGGGCGCTTGCGATTGGTTTTCTAATCAACCGCAGGGCCTTTGATCAGCAATCTAATCAGAGCGCTCCCAGCGCTTCATCTTCTGCACCACCGTGGCCTGGCTCACCCCCAGCGCCTTGGCCGCCAGGCGAGTGGTCTTGTGCAGCTGCAAGGCTGAACGTATGGCCTGGCGCTCGGCGTTCTCCAGCACCTTGCGCAGCGGCAAGCGACTGTCATCGGTGTTGCGCGCCTGCACATCGATGATTTCCTCGGGCAGGTCCAGGGCTTCGATCAGCGGGTTGCTGCAGGTCACCACCAGGCGCTCGACCACGTTGATCAGCTCGCGGATATTGCCCGGCCAGGCGTATTCCCCCAGCAGGTCGAGGGCTTCCAGGCTCCATTGCGCCTGGCGCTGATAACGCTGGTTGAAGTGCTGCAGGTAGTACTCGAGCAAGGGCCCGACCTCCTCGCTGCGCTCGCGCAATGCCGGAATCATGATCGGCACCACATTCAACCGGTAGTACAGGTCGGCGCGGAACTTGCCCTCGGCCACCCGTTGCTTGAGGTCGTGATGGGTGGCGCTGATGATGCGCACATCGACTTCCTTGAGTTCCAGGCCGCCCACCGGGATAAAGCGGTTTTCCTCGATCACCTTGAGCAGCTTGACCTGCACCGCCAGCGGCAGGTCGCCGATTTCATCGAGAAACAACGTGCCGTTGTGCGCCAACTCCAGCAGCCCGCGCTTACCCTTGCTGCCGGCACCGGTAAAGGCCCCCGGGGCGTAGCCGAACAGCTCGGCCTCGATCAGGTTTTCCGGCAGGGCCCCGCAATTGAGGGCCAGGAAGGGTTCGCGGGCGCGCCCGCTGGCGTTGTGAATGTATTGCGCCACCAGGGTCTTGCCGACACCGGTCTCGCCCTGGAGCAACACCTTCACATCGCAGTCGGCCACCTGCCGCGCCAGGGCGAACACCCGCCCGGAGACTTCCTGGTCGGCCATCAAGGGGGATTGCAGCAGGTTGTCGCGCTGGCCGGCGTGCAACCGGGCGGTGCTGTTGCGCAGTTGCTTGAGCTGTTGCAACTCGTCGCGCTCGCGCTTCATGCGCAACAGTTCGGTCATGTCGCGCACGGTGCTGACCACGTAGCGGATGCTCTGGTCGGCCGCCAGGATCGGCGTGGCACTGACCAACAGTTTTTTGCCCTGGCTCAGGCTCTGCATCACCGACGTCGGCTTGCCGTCCTGCAACACGCGTAACGAGGCCGACTGGGAAATCAGCCCGGACTTGACCAGTTCCTGCATCTGCCGCCCGAGCAACTCGGCGCCGCTCAAGCCGGTCAGC
Source organism: Pseudomonas sp. CF161 (assembly GCF_000416215.1). NCBI lineage: Bacteria > Pseudomonadati > Pseudomonadota > Gammaproteobacteria > Pseudomonadales > Pseudomonadaceae > Pseudomonas > Pseudomonas sp. CF161. The sequence goes on along the minus strand of NZ_ATLP01000036.1, from coordinate 47,857 downwards.
CGTTCGTAGGCCTGGTTGACCTTGAGGGTCTTGCCCTGGCCGTCGGTGATGTAGACACCGTCATGCAGGGCATTGAGCAGTTCTTCGAAACTGGCATCGTTGAAGTTCACCCGGGACTCCGCGGTCGGCTTGTGGGACGCGAAGTTTACGGCTGATCGGCAGGCAGGTGTTGCGTGGCGGCCCCGACCTTGGTCCAAGGCCGCCGAGCGGGTCAGACTTGTGCGGTACGCAGCTTCTCACTGCGCCCGCGCAGCCATTCCAGGGTCAGCAACAGCACCACCGAGAAGGCGATCAGCAGCGTTGCCGCCGCGGCGATGGTCGGGCTGAGGTTTTCGCGGATGCCGCTGAACATCTGCCGTGGCAGGGTGGCTTGTTCCGGGCCGGCGAGAAACAGAGTCACCACCACTTCATCGAACGAGGTGGCAAAAGCGAACAGGGCCCCGCTGATCACCCCCGGCGCGATCAGTGGCAAGGTCACCCGGCGAAACGCCGTTAGCGGCGATGCACCCAAGCTGGCCGCCGCCCGCACCAGGTTGTGGTTGAACCCCTGCAAGGTGGCCGACACGGTGATGATCACAAAGGGCACGCCCAGCACCGCGTGCACCACGATCAGCGAGAAGAAGCTATTGCCCATGCCCAGCGGCGCGAAGAACAGGTAGCTGGCAACACCGATGATCACCACCGGCACCACCATCGGTGAGATCACCAGCGCCATCACCAGCGCCTTGCCCGGGAAGTCGCCGCGGGTCAGGCCGATGGCTGCCAGGGTGCCGAAAATCATCGCCAGCACCGTGGCCGCCGGGGCGACGATGATGCTGTTTTTCAGGGCGCGCATCCATTCGGCGGAGGCGAAGAAGTCCTGGTACCAGTGCAGCGAAAAACCCTGCAACGGGTACACCAGAAAGCTCCCCGAGTTGAACGACAGCGGGATGATCACCAGCACCGGCAGAATCAGGAACAGCAGGATCAGCCCGCAGAGAATGCGCAAGCTGTAGAACCAGACCCGCTCGACGGGCGACATGTAAGGGCTCAGCATTTCGATTCTCTCCTTAGCTCAGGCGCAGGCGACTGGCGCCTACCAGCCAGCTGTAAATCAGATAGAGCACGATGGTCGCCAACAGCAGCAGCCCACCCAGTGCGGTCGCCATGCCCCAGTTGATGCTGGTGTTGGTGTAGAAGGCGACGAAGTAGCTGACCATCTGATCGTTCGGGCTGCCCAGCAGCGCCGGGGTGATGTAGTAGCCGATGGCCAGGATGAACACCAGCAGGCAACCGGCGCCGACACCGGCATAGGTCTGCGGGAAATACACCCGCCAGAAGCTGGCGAACGGATGGCAGCCCAGGGAGATCGCCGCCCGCATGTAGGTCGGCGAGATGCCTTTCATCACGCTGTAGATCGGCAGAATCATGAACGGCAGCAGGATGTGCACCATGGAGATGTAGACCCCGGTGCGATTGAACACCAGCTCCAGCGGTTTATCGATCACGCCCATAGCCAGCAGGGCGCCATTGATCAGCCCGCCCGATTGCAGCAGCACGATCCAGGCCGCCACCCGTACCAGGATCGAGGTCCAGAACGGCAGCAGCACCAGGATCATCAACAGGTTGCTCTTGCGCGCCGGCAGGTTGGCCAGCAGGTACGCCAGGGGATAAGCCAGCACCAGGCAGATGGCGGTGATCACCAGGCCCATCCAGAAGGTGCGGGCAAAAATATCGAGGTAGATCGACTGGTCCGGGGTCGCCGGAGCCACTTCGCCGAGGTCGTCGATCCGATGGTCGACGGCCGCCAGCAGGTAATACGGTGTCAGGCTACTGGTGTTGCGGCGGATCGCCTGCCAGTAGGCCGGGTCGCCCCAACGCTCGTCCAGGGCTTCCAGGGCTTCCTTGTAGGAAGCCGGCTGCTCCTTGAACGGCAAGGCGCGGGCGGTTTTGGTCAGCAGGCTGCGATAGCCGGCCAGTTCCATGTTCAGGCGCTTGGACAGATCGCCCAGGGTTTGATTCTTGCGGGCCTCAGCCAGGTCTTCACTCAAGGCCTGGTACACCGGCTCGGCCGGCAGGCCGCGACCATCCCAACTGGTCACCGCGGCCACGGTACGCGGCATGCCACCGACCACTTCCGGGTTACCGACGCTTTTGTACAGCAGCGCCACAATCGGCACCAGGAACACCAGCAGCAGAAACAGCACCAGGGGCGCGATCAGGGCCTGCGCCTTCCAGCGATTGACCCGCTCGGCACGTGCCAGGCGCTGCTTCAAGGTGGGGCTGGTGACCTCGTTCAGGGGAACGGTGATGGCCATGACAAACTCCGCAAATCTTTAAACAATGGCGACGTCACCCTGGGGTGACGCCGCGTTTGCACGGTGCCTTACTTGGCCGCCCAGGCGTTGAAGCGCTGTTCCAGCTGCTCGCCGTTGTCAGCCCAGAAGCTGACGTCGATCTGCACCTGGTTGGCGATGTTTTCCGGGGTGGTCGGCATGTCTTTCAGCACGTCCTTGGGCAGCAACGGCACGGCCTGGGTGTTGGCCGGGCCGTAGGCGATGTTTTCCGAGTAGGTCTTCTGCTGCTGCGGCATGACCGAGAACGCGATGAATTTCTTCGCCGCTTCTGCACGGGCCTTGTCCAGGCCACGTGGAATGGCCCAGGCGTCGAAGTCGTAGATGCCGCCGTTCCACACCACCTTGAGGTTGCTTTCTTTCTGTACCGCGGCGATCCGACCGTTGTAGGCCGAGCTCATGACCACGTCACCCGAGGCCAGGTATTGCGGTGGCTGGGCACCGGCTTCCCACCATTGGATGCTCGGCTTGAGTTCGTCGAGTTTCTTGAAGGCACGGTCCTGGCCATCTTTGCCGGCCAGCACTTTGTAGACGTCCTTGGGCGCCACGCCGTCGGCCATCAAGGCGAATTCCAGGGTGTACTTGGCGCCTTTGCGCAGGCCACGCTTGCCCGGGAACTGCTTGGTGTCCCAGAAATCCGCCCAGCTGGTGGGCGCGGTCTTCAGCTTGTCGGCGTTGTAGGCGAGCACGGTGGACCAAACGAAGAAACCCACGCCGCACGGCTGAATCGCGCCTTTGACGTAGTCTTCAGACTTGCCGAACAGCGCCGGGTCCAGTTGCTCGAACATGTCCTCGTCGCAACCACGGGACAGTTCAGGCGACTCAACCTCGACCAGGTCCCAGGACACGCTTTTGGTGTCGACCATGGCTTTGACCTTGGCCATCTCGCCGTTGTATTCGCCCGCCACGATCTTGCCGTGACCTGCCGCTTCCCACGGGGCGTAGAAGGCTTTGACCTGGGCCGCCTTGTTCGCGCCGCCAAAGGACACCACGGTCAGGTCCGGACCTGCCGCCATCGCGTTTGCCGCACCCATCAAGCCCAGGGTCAGGGCGGTGAATTTCAGGGATCTCAACATTTATTGTGTTCTCCACGTGCAGGGTTGGTGAAGCAAGGGGGCGATCAATGCGCCTCTAGAAGTGGGTCGAGCGCGCGAACGTGCTCGACCTGCCAGCCAAGCGGAACCACATCGCCCACCGCCAGCGCAGGATCGAGCTCGGCAATCGGCTGTTTCACAAAGAAGTCGGTCTTGCCGCAGACTTCCAGGCGAACCCGGACGTGGTCGCCCAGATAGATGAATTCCGCCACCCTTCCCGAGAAGCGGTTAACGCAACTTTCGCTGGAGCCGTTGAGGCTCACGCGCTCCGGGCGGATGGACAGGGTGACCGGGCCGCCGATCTGGCCGACGTTGACCGCCAGCGCCTCGACCTTCTCGCCACGGCCCAGCTCGACCACGCAGCGATCACCGGTGTGGCTGTGCAGGCGGCCATTGAGGCGGTTGTTTTCACCGATGAAGTTGGCGACGAAGGTGTTCTTCGGCTCTTCATAAAGCGTGCGCGGCGGGGCGATCTGCTGGATCTCGCCTTGATGGAACACCGCCACCCGGTCGGACATGGTCAAGGCTTCGCCCTGGTCATGGGTCACGTAGACCACGGTCACGCCGAGGCGCTGGTGCAGGTGCTTGATCTCCATCTGCATGTGTTCACGCAGCTGTTTGTCCAGCGCCCCCAGGGGTTCGTCCATCAGCACCAGTTGCGGCTCGAACACCAGCGCCCGGGCCAGGGCCACCCGCTGTTGCTGGCCACCGGAGAGTTGCGCCGGGTAGCGCTGGGCGAAGGCATCGAGCTGGACCATGCTCAGCACGCGTTTGACCCGTTCGCTGACGTCGGTCTTACTGAGGCCACGCACCGAGAGCGGGAAAGCCAGGTTCTCGGCCACGGTCATGTGCGGGAACAGCGCGTAGTTCTGGAACACCATGCCGATGTCGCGCTTGTGCGGCGGCACGTTGTTGATGGAGCGACCGGCCAGCTGGATCTCGCCGGCGGTCGGGGTCTCGAAACCGGCCAGCATCATCAGGCTGGTGGTCTTGCCGGAGCCGGAAGGCCCGAGCAAGGTGAGGAATTCGCCTTTGCGAATCTCCAGGTTGAGGTCTTTGACGATCAGGTTCTCGCCGTCGTAGCTCTTTTGCACTCCACGAAAGCTGACCAGAACATCACTCGCCCCAGCGCTTGAATCGACCTCGCTCATACCCGCACCTTTGTGTTCTTCATATATAGGACTGCTGTGGACTAAGCCTAGTGGAGGCCACAGGCCCCGCAAATCGGGGGGTAGGAGAGATTGGCCTCAGGTGCCTGGAAGGTTCCTTGTAGGGATTGCCCTACAAGGATGGCGGGGATAGGTAAGCGCAGCGGTTAGCGACACGCTGTAAGCGGCAAGAACAGGCAAAAGCCCTGAGGCGGGGATGTCGCAAATGGGTATGTCGCCCTTTGGGGCGGCGAGGGGCTCGTCAGAGCAGTTTGTGCTCCATGGCGTATTTCACCAGTTCGGCGAGGGAGGTGATGTTGAGTTTTTGCATCAGCCGCGCCTTGTGGGTGCTGATGGTCTTGCTGCTCAGGGCCAGTTGCTGGGCGATGTCGTTGACGTTGGCGCCCTGGGCCAGGCGTTCGAACACTGAAAACTCGCGCTCCGAGAGCAGCGAATGCAGGGGCCGGGAATCGGTCAGGCCGACTTCGAAGACCATGCGGTCGGCCAGGTCCGGGTCGATGTAACGCCCGCCCGCCGCGACTTTGCGAATGGCGGTCAGCAGCAGCGCAGGATCGCTGTCCTTGGTGGCATAGCCGGCGGCGCCGACTTTAAGGGCGCGAGCCGCCATTTGCGCTTCGTCATGCATCGACAACACCAGGATCGCCGGTGGATTGTGCAACGCGCGAATCCGCGGAATCGCTTCCAGGCCGTTGACCCCGGGCATGGAGATATCCAGCAGCACCACCTCGCAGGGAACGTGGCGCAGGGTTTCGAGCAATTGCTCGCCGTTGCTCGCCTCCCCCACCACCGTCAGGTCCTTGGCCAGGCCGATCAGTTGCTTGATGCCCTCACGCACGATGGTGTGGTCTTCGGCTACCAGTACACGGATCACTCGTTTCTCCTCTTTATCAGGGCGATCGTTGCAGGCGTCACGGCCTATGGGTCCAGCGGCACGCGAACGGTGAGGGACGTGCCCTCGCCCTGCTCGCTGTGCAAGTCCAGGCTGCCGCCCATGATCAACACCCGTTCACGCATGCCCACCAACCCGAAGGACGTGGGGCGGCCGGAGTCGACCACGAAACCCTGGCCGTCATCACTGATGCTCATGCACAACTCGTTGCCCTCAAGCACCAGGCTCAGTTCGACAGTATGCGCCTGGGCATGGCGCATGACATTGGTCAGGGCCTCTTGCAGGATCCGAAACAAACCGATGGCCTTGGCATCGCTGAGCAAGGGCAGGTTATCCGGCACCTGCACCAGGCACGGGATCTGGGTGCGCGCCTCGAAACGCCGGGCCTGCCATTCGATAGCCGAGGCAATGCCGGCGTCGAGGATCGGCGGGCGCAGGGCCGTGGCCACATCGCGGACCAATTGGAACAACTGGGCGATCAGGCGCTTCATGCTGTTGAGACGCTCATGCAGGCCAGGATCGAGCTGGGCATAGGCCAGCTCGCACATCGAGGTTTCCAGCTTGAGCACCGTCAGCATCTGCCCCAGCTCGTCATGCACCTCACGGGCAATACGGGCCTTTTCCTCTTCGCGCACGCTTTCCAGGTGCGCCGACAGCTCCCGCAGTTGTTCGCGAGAGGCGGCCAGCTCCAGTTCGATGCGCTTGCTTTCGCTGATGTCCCAGACGATGCCGTCCCAGACAAAGGCGCCATCGTCGAGGCGCCGGGTCACAGCCTTGATCTCGGCCCAGCGCTGCTCGCCCTGACGCGTAAGAATCCGCCCCTGCCAGGACCAGTCGCTGTCGGTGTCCAGGGCCAGGTCCTGGGTCCGGTGGTAGCTGGCCTTGTCGTCCGGATGGACCAGGCTGCGCAATCCGGTATCGCGCTGGCTGAGTACCGCTGGGGCGTAACCCACCAGGCTCTCGCTGCCTTCGCTGATGTAGGCAAAATCGATCTGCCCGGTGACCGGCGCCCGCTCCAGGCGGAACACCAGCCCCGGCACATTGGCGGCGATGCCTTGCAGCCGCGCCTCGCTTTCCTGCAACGCGGCCAAGGCCCGACGGCGCTCGGTGACGTCGTTGAGGTAAACCACCAGGTACTCGCTGTCGCGAAAACGCAGGAAGCTCAGGGACACATCGGCCGGCAGGATGCTGCCATCGGCACGCACGCAGCGGGTTTCAAAACTTTGCGCAGCCCCTTCGCTGGCCCGGGCACGCTTCCACAAGCCGAGCCAACGGTCCATGTGCAGGGTGGGCTCGAAGTCGATCAGCGGGCGGTCGATGACCCCGCCGGCAGGGTAGCCGAGCATGTCTTCGGCGGCCCGGTTGGCATAGCGAACGTGGCTGTCCCAATTGACCCAGAGAATGCCCACGGTGCTCTGGTCGATGGAAAACTGGGTCAGGCGCAGCGCCTCTTCGGCTGTTTCACGCAGGGCGATGTCGGCCCGGGCTGCCAGCAGGCGCTGCTCCAGCCCACGCTGTTGGCGCCGCTGCCAGAACAGGATCCCCAGGCAGGTGAAAAACAGCAGCGCGAACAACAGGCTGAGGTTCTGCCAGAACCCCGGGGACTCGGCCAGCCGTGGGTATTGCGGCTGCAGCCAGCGATTGTGCAACTGCTCGATGTCCCGGGCGGGAATGGCATGCAGCGCGCGCTCGATAATGCCGGCCAGCTCCGGCCAGTCCCGGCGCGTGGCGACCCGCAGCAATTGCGGCAAACCGATATCACCGACCACCGCCAGGCCGGCGAACTCCGGCTCGCTGGACAAGCGGCTGAGTTGGGCCTCATCGATCACCGCATAGCGCGCCTGCTGACTCAACAGCAGTTGCAAGGCCTGGCGCTCCAGCGGCACCCCTTGCAGATTCAGGTTGGGATAAGTGGCCCGCAGGTAGTCGGCCACGGCACCGGGCATGCGCACAGCGACCCGTGATTGGGCGTCGAGTTTCTCCAGTTCCACCGCGCCGGCGCCCTGGCGTTCGCCGACCACCAATTGCGGGACCCGCATATAAGGGTCGCTGAATTGCCACAGGCGCAGGCCGGCGGGGGTTTGGGTCAGGCCTGGCGCGAGGTCCACCTCGCCTTCGCGCAACGCCCTCTCCAACTGCGCCTGATCCGGGAAGTTGCGCCAGCTCAGCTCGACCTGCAGCGCCCGGCCCACCCACTGCATCAACTCGACGTTGACCCCGGACAACCGCTGCAAGCGCCGGTCGTATTGAGCGAAGGGCGCCTGCAACACCACGCCGACCCGCAGCTCAGGGTGCTGGACCAGCCATTCGCGCTGCCCGGCACTCAGGTTGGCCGCAGGCACATGGGGCGCAGGAGCCGCCCCGCCCATCAAGGGAAAACTCAGCCAGCCGATAACCAACAGACAGCGAAAAAGCATCATCCGAACTCTCGCACACTGACAAATACTGACCAACCCATTAGGCTGCCGGAATTACTTCTGGCCTGGAATCTCCGATGCCCTTCGTTTACCGCTCGGCACTGAACGCATTGTGCCTGTCGCTGCTGTTGCCTTGTGCCCTTTCCGTCCAGGCTGCCGATCCGGCGCCTGCTGCCGGCGACAAGGCGGCCCAGGAAAAACCCGCCGAACGCCAACCCTTGCTGGAGCGTAGCCAGGAAGATGCGCTCGCCCTGGAGCGCCGTATTCCGCAACAGGAACAACAGCAACTGCAGGCCGGCGGCGACACCTTCCTCGCCCTGTGGAAACCGGCCAACACCAGCGAGCCCCAGGGCGCGGTGATTATCGTCCCGGGCGCCGGCGAAACGGCTGACTGGCCGCAAGCAATCGCTCCGCTGCGCAACAAATTGCCGGATGTCCAATGGTCCAGCCTGAGCCTGACCCTGCCAGACCTGTCGAGCGAGGCCAGCACGCCGCGCATCGTCGAAGCCGCGCCGGCGCCGCCGACCAAGGACACCAGCAGCAAGGACGCCAGCACCGAGGCCAAGCCGATCGAGCAGGCCGCTGGCGGTGAAGCCGATATCGCCGATCGCGCGGTGGCCGAAAGCAGCGAAGAACAAAGCAAGGCCGATGCCGAGCGGATCTTCGCCCGGATCGATGCCGCCCTGGCCTTTGCCGAGCAGCAGAATGCCCGCAGCATCGTCCTCCTCGGACACGGTACGGGCGCCTACTGGGCCGCGCGCTACCTCAGTGAAAAGCAGCCCTCCCAGGTGCAGAAATTCGTCATGGTCGCCGCCCAGGTGCCGAGCAACGCCAAGCCGCAGTTGGCCGAGCTGACCCCGACCCTGAAGCTGGCGACCGCAGACTTCTTCTATAAAGACACGGCCCTGGCGCAAAAAGCCGCCCTCGAGCGACTCCAGGCCAGCAAACGGCAGAAGACTTCGGCCTTTACCCAGATCGCCCTCAAGGCCCTGCCCGGCAACAGCGCGGCGCAGCAGGAGCAGCTCTTTCGCCGCATCCGCGGCTGGCTGAGCCCGCAGCCCGTCGCCGACTGAGCCTGGCGCCATCGCGGCCGCGATGGCGATTGCTTCAGCGGAAGTCCCGACGTTCACGGATCAGCGTATAGGCACTGTGCAATTCACGGGTTTTCTCCGTGGCTTCACGTACCTGGGCCGGTCCGGCGCCGCTGCCGGCAATCTTGTCCGGATGGTGGCGACTGAGCAGGCGCCGGTAAGCGCGCTTGATCTGGGCCGGTTCACTGGTGGTCGATACGCCGAGTAACCGCAGCGCTTCCTGATACGCCCCGGCGCTGCTCAGCGCAGGCTTTCTGGCCGGCTCGTAATCTGCCGCCAGTGCCTGCACCTGCTGCGGCGTCCACCCCAGCCACTTGCCCCAGAGTTGAATCAACTCGCGCTCGGCGCTGCTGGCCCGCGCGTCAGCCCAGACCATGCGCCAACAAGCTCGCAACACGCCCTCGGTGGCATGCGGCTGCGCGCTCAGGCGCCGCAGGTAGCCGCGCAGGGAGTCGTTGCCCGACTTGCCCCGGTTGAACGCGGCAATGGCCCGGCGCTGCGCCGACTCGTTCATGTCCAGCGCGCGCATTTCCTGGCGCGCCTGCTGGATATGGCCATCCACCACCTGGCCATCGCTCTTGGCCAGGCGCCCGAGCAAGACAAACAGCAGTTCATCGTTGCGCAGCGCCGGGCGCCCGCCCAGGCGCTCACGCAGTTGCGCCCAGCTGTGCAGTTGCAGGCGCCGGTCCAGCGCCTGGCCCAACAGCGCACCCAATATGGCCCCCGGAATACTGGCTATGGCATAGCCCGCTCCGGCTCCGATCAGAGTCCCTGGCCACCACATATCAGCGACTCGCTTCTAGCAATTGTTCCACCTGTGCCAGGCGCTCGACGGTGCCGACATCGACCCAGCGGCCCTGCATGTGCTCGCCGCTGACCTGGCCGCGGGCCATGGCCTGGCGCAGCAACGGCGCCAGCTTGAACGGACCGGGCACGCAGTCGGCGAACAGCTCGGGGTGCAGCACCGAAATACCACTGAAGGTCAGGGCTTCGGCGCCGGGCGTCGCGTCATGCAGCAGGCCGTTTTCCAGGCAGAAATCACCGCCTCCCGGGTGATGGGGCGGGTTGTCCACCATCACCAGGTGAGCCAGGCCGGGACGCGGCTGGCGCAAGGTGGCAAAGTCATAGTCAGTCCAGATGTCGCCATTGACCACCAGGAACGGCTCAGTCCCCAGCAACGGCAGGGCGCGGAAGATTCCGCCGCCGGTCTCCAGGGCCTCGGCCTCTGGCGAATAGGCAATGCTCAGCCCGAACGCCGAGCCATCGCCCAGGTGGTCTTCGATCTGTTGCCCCAGCCAGGCATGGTTGATCACGACCTGGGTAAAACCTGCCGCGGCCAACGCCCGCAGGTGATACTCGATCAGCGGCACACCGGCCACGCGAATCAGGGGCTTGGGGGTAGTCAGCGTCAACGGGCGCATGCGCTCGCCTTTGCCGGCCGCAAGAATCATTGCCTTCATTGCGCGGCTCCAGGCGAACGCCCCAGGCTGGCCAACAACTGGCCCAGTTCCGCCAGTTCAGGCCGACGCGCCACCACCGCTTCTATATAAGCGAAGAAGCGCGGCACATCGGCCAGGTAGCGCGGCTTGCCATCGCGATGGCAGATCCGCGCGAAAATCCCGATCACCTTGAGGTGACGCTGTACGCCCATCAGGTCGCTGGCGCGCAGGAAGTCTTCAAAAACGGCGTGCACCGGGATTCCGGCACGACCGGCTTGCTGCCAATAGTCTTCGAGCCAGCCACGCACCCGGGCCTCAGGCCAACTGAGGAAGGCGTCCTTGAACAGGCAGGTGACATCGTAGGTCACGGGGCCGTAGACCGCGTCCTGGAAGTCCAGCACGCCGGGATTTGGCTGGCTCAGCATCAGGTTGCGCGGCATATAGTCGCGATGCACCAGGACCTTGGGCTGGGCCAGGGCACTGTCGATCAGCACCTGGCTGACCCGCTGCCACTGCGCTTGCTGCTGCGGGTCCAGCTCCACCGCCAGCTCGCGCCCCACGTACCACTCGGGGAACAATTGCAGCTCGCGGCGCAACAAGGCGACATCGTAGCTGGGCAACGGCGCCTCCATCGGCAGCTGCTGAAAAGCCAGCAATGCCGCCAGCGCATCCTTGAACAAGGCGTCGGCATTCTCTTCGTTGATCACGTCCAGGTAGGTCTGATGACCCAGGTCATTGAGCAAAAGAAAACCGCGCGGTAAATCCTCGGCATAAATTTTCGGCACATTTATGCCGGATGTGGCCAGCAAATGAGCAATATCCACGAAGGGTTTGCAGTTTTCCTGGGGCGGCGGCGCATCCATCACCACAAAGCTGCGCCCCTCCCCCTGCCAGCGGAAATACCGGCGGAAACTCGCGTCGCTGCTGGCTGCAGTCAATGTGGCCGGGGGTACGGCACCCCAGCCATGGGCGGCATAAACGATCGCCAACTGCTCATCGAGCCAAACTTTCAGGTGTTGCAAGCGTACATCTTGGTCAGGCATTGCAAGGGTCTCCGACGGCGCTAGCCGTCAAGCGGGTCATGCTTTATTATCCAGCATCTTTTTCAGACCATCGAGAGGCGTGCGGCCCACACCGCGGGCAGATGGCACGCAGGAAGCCCGGACTAATAAGATGGCATTGAAATCCCCCGCGTTTCGTAAAAAATTTCCGTTGTTGGTTACCGGCAGTTTGCTGGCCCTGCAACCTCTAGCCACTTCATTCGTGGTCGCCGCGGAACAGTATGACTGCTCAGTCTCTGCTTCCGGTGCCTGGGACTGTGCGCCGAAAACCAACTCGGCCCAGTTGCCGCCGCGGCCGGTGCATGACGCCAGCTCGGTCAGCTCCAGCAGCCCGACCCCGACGGACAGCGGCTCCACCGCAGAAGCCGGTGACAAGCCGGTGCTGGTTACCGAAGCCAAAGGCCGTGGCCTCAAGGCTCGCAGCGCCGACTACAGTCACCTCGACTGGGTACCGCGGGAGAAGCTGACCCCTGCCCAATTGGCTGAGACCGGTCCTTACTGCTCTGGTAGCTATATCGAACCAATTCGTCCTGGCATGAATGACAAGACGAATAAAAGTGACGCCCCGACCTTTATCGGCGCCAAGGCATCGCGTTATCAGCAGGATGAGCAGGTTGCCACCCTCGCCGGTGACGTGGTCATGCGCCAGGGCAACATGCAGGCCGAGGCTGACGAAGCCAGCCTGTATCAAGCCGAGAACCGTGGCGAACTGAACGGCAACGTTCGGGTACGCGACAACGGCGCGCTGCTGGTCGGCGATCACGCTGAAGTCCAGCTCGACACCGGTGAAGCCAAGGTCGACAACGCCGAATACGTGCTGCACAAATCGCGGGTTCGCGGTAACGCGCTGTACGCCAAGCGTGCGGAAAACGCCATCATCCGCCTCAAGGATGGTACGTACACGACGTGCGAGCCGAACAGCAACGCCTGGCAGCTCAAGGGCAACAACATCACCTTGAACCCGGCCACCGGCTTCGGCACCGCGACCAACGTGACCCTGCGCGTCAGAGACATCCCGGTCCTGTACACGCCGTACATTTACTTCCCGATCGATGACCGTCGCCAGTCCGGCTTCCTGCCGCCAAGCTTCAGCAGCGGCGGTGAAAGCGGATTTACCCTGGTCACGCCGTACTACTTCAACCTGGCACCCAACTACGATGCCACGTTGTACCCGCGCTACATGAGCAAGCGCGGCATGTTGATGGAAGGCGAGTTCCGCTACCTGACCAAGTCCAGCGAAGGACAGTTCGGTGGTGCCTACCTCAACGACGACAACAACGAGCGTAGCCAGCAGTCCGATTACGAGAAGACGCGCTACATGCTCAACTGGCAGCACAAGGGTGGCCTGGACTCTCGCGTCCTGACCGAGGTCGACTACACCAAGATCAGCGATCCGTATTACTTCCAGGATCTGCAGACCGACCAGATCGGCGTCGAAAGTCAAAGCTTCGTGAATCAGCAGGGCGCAGTGACCTACCGCGGCGATAACTACACCGCGCGCGTCAATGCCCAGGCTTATGAGCTGGCCACCGTTTCCCAGATCACGCCTTACAATCGTCTGCCGCAAATCACCTTCACTGGTGCATTGCCTTACCACCCAGGCGGGGTGAACTTCGCTTATGAAACTGAAGCGGTCCGGTTTGAACGTGACCTGCAAAATGGCATGTTCACCGACGAAGGCGGCCTCTCCACTCGTCGCCTGGATACCTATGTCACGGGCCTGACTCGCGCCAACGGTACGCGTTTGAATGCGTCTCCTAGCGTCGAACTGCCGCTGAACTGGACCTACGGCTATGTCACGCCGAAGCTCAAGTACCAGTACACCAAGTACGACCTTGACCTGGATGGCACAGGCAAGTCGCAAATGGCCACCGCGGGCCAGAAATTCAAAAGTTCCCAAGACCGTGCGATCCCGATCGCCAGTGTCGACAGCGGCCTTTATTTCGATCGCAACACCCAGTTGTTCGGCAAGACCTACAACCAGACCCTGGAACCACGCCTGTTCTATCTCTATGTTCCCGAGAAGGACCAGGACGATATTCCGGTGTTCGACACCAGCGAATACAGCTTCAACTATGCCTCGCTGTTTCGTGACAACCGTTTCGCCGGCTCCGACCGCATCGGCGACGAGAACAAACTGTCGCTGGGCGTGACCAGCCGCTGGATCGAAGAAAACGGCTTCCAACGTCAACGGGTATCCGTCGGCCAGGCCCTGTACTTCAAGGACCGCGAAGTTCAATTGCCGGGTGTGGTCGCCAAGGATCGCGCCGACGCGCAGTCCAATGTGTCGCCTATCGCCATGGACTACGAGTTCCGTTTCAACCGCGACTGGCGCGCAACCGCCGACTACAACTGGGACCCGGACAGCCACAGCCCACGCTCGGGCAGCGCGATGTTCCACTACCAGCCCGAAGACAACCCGAACAAGGTCATCAACGCCGGCTATCGCTATCGCAACGACCAGGTGGTTTACAACCAGTTGACCGGCAAATGGCAATTCGGTGGCGACTACGGTACCCCGGGCGAAGAGAACTTCGTGAAGGACTACTACAAGATCCAGCAACATGACTTCTCCGTCATGTGGCCGATCGTCCCGCAGTGGAACCTCATCAGCCGCTGGCAGTACGACTATGCCCGCAACCGTACCCTGGAAGCCTTCGGTGGTTTCGAGTACGACAACTGCTGCTGGAAACTGCGCCTGATCAATCGCTACTGGGTTTCCAACGACGAATACACGCAGATCGCTCCTCTCAACGAAAAAGGCGACCACGGCCTCTTCCTGCAAATTGTCCTCAAAGGGCTGGGCGGGCTGACTGGTACCAAGGTAGAGAGCTTCCTCGACAAAGGCATCCAAGGTTATCGTGAACGTGAAGACCAAGCTTTCTGATTGTCTGCGCCCGCTGATGCTGGGCGCGCTGTTCCTGGGTACCGCGGCCAACGCCGCGGTGCAATCCATCGACAAGGTCGTGGCCATCGTTGATAACGACGTGGTCATGCAAAGCCAGCTGGACCAGCGGGTTCATGAAGTGCAGCAGACCATCGCCAAGCGTGGCGCCGGCCTGCCGCCGACCAGCGTATTGGAACAACAGGTACTGGAACGCCTGATCGTCGAAAACCTGCAACTGCAGATCGGCGAACGTTCGGGCATCCGCATTACCGATGAAGAGCTGAACCAGGCCATCGGCACCATCGCCCAACGCAACAACATGACGATCGATCAGTTCCGCGCCGCACTGGCTCACGATGGCTTGTCTTATGAAGACGCCCGTGACCAGGTTCGTCGCGAAATGATCATCAGCCGTGTTCGCCAACGCCGGGTAGCCGAGCGCATCCAGGTTTCCGAACAGGAAGTGAAAAACTTCCTGGCATCGGACCTGGGCAAGATGCAACTCTCCGAAGAGCTGCACCTGGCCAACATCCTGATTGCGACCCCGGAAAGCGCCAACTCTGAAGCCATTCAGAATGCTGCGCGCCAGGCGATGGATGTTTATCAGCAACTCAAGCAAGGCGCAGACTTCGCCCAATTGGCAATTGCCAAATCCGGCAGCGACAACGCTCTGGAAGGCGGCGACATGGGCTGGCGCAAGGCGGCGCAACTGCCGCCTCCGTTCGACCGTGAGCTGAGCAGCATGGCTGTGGGCGACATCACCCAACCCGCACGCACACCTGGCGGCTTCATTATCCTGAAGCTCCTGGAAAAACGCGGTGGCGGCAACCAGGTGCGCGATGAAGTGCACGTGCGCCACATCCTGATCAAGCCAAGCGAAATTCGCAGTGAAGAAGAGACCAAGCGCCTGGCGCAGAAGCTCTACGAGCGGATCGAAGCCGGTGAAGACTTCGCCGAACTGGCAAAAAGCTATTCGGAAGACCCGGGATCGGCACTCAACGGTGGCGATCTGAACTGGATCGACCCGAACGCCCTGGTTCCAGAGTTCCGTGAAGTGATGGCCAAGACCCCACAAGGTCAGCTGTCGAAGCCGTTCAAGAGCCCCTATGGCTGGCACGTACTGGAAGTCCTTGGCCGTCGCGCCACCGACAGCACCAGCCAGGCCCGTGAGCAGCAAGCGATGACCGTACTGCGTAACCGCAAATACGACGAAGAGCTGCAGACCTGGCTGCGTCAGATCCGTGACGAAGCCTACGTCGAGATCAAACTCCCTGGCGCCGACCAGGCTGCACAGTGAAACCCCAGCGTTTCGCTGTGACACCCGGCGAGCCGGCCGGCATTGGTCCTGACCTGTGCCTGCTGCTCGCCTCGCAACCCCAGCCGCACCCCCTGATCGCCATTACCAGCCGCGACCTGCTCCTTGAGCGGGCCGCGCAGCTGGGTGTGGCTGTCGACCTGTTGCCGGTCACCCTGGCGAACCTGCCAGACGTCCCGGCTCCGGCCAACAGCCTGTATGTCTGGGACACGCCACTGCAAAACAAGGTGGTTGCCGGCCAACTGGACCAGGCCAACGCCGCGTTCGTCCTGGAGACCCTGACCCGCGCGGGCCAAGGCTGCCTGGACGGGCATTTTGCCGGGATGATCACCGCCCCCGTACACAAAGGCGTGATCAACGACTCCGGCATTGCGTTTTCCGGGCATACCGAGTTTCTGGCCGACCTGACCCACACCGAACAAGTGGTGATGATGCTTGCGACCCACGGCCTGCGCGTAGCCCTGGTGACCACCCATCTGCCGCTGCGCGAGATTGCCGACGCCATCACCAGCGAACGCCTGGAACGGGTCACCCGAATTCTGCATGCCGACCTGCGCCACAAGTTTGGCATCGCCCAGCCACGCATTCTTGTCTGCGGGCTCAACCCTCATGCCGGCGAAGGCGGGCATCTGGGCCATGAAGAAATAGACATTATCGAACCCACCTTAGAGCGCTTGCGCACCGAAGGCATGGACCTGCGTGGTCCGTTGCCCGCCGACACTCTGTTTACCCCCAAATATCTGGAGCATTGCGACGCAGTGCTGGCGATGTACCACGACCAGGGCCTGCCTGTGCTGAAGTACAAAGGCTTCGGCGCGGCAGTCAATGTGACCCTCGGCCTGCCGATCATCCGCACCTCGGTCGACCACGGCACCGCCCTGGACCTGGCCGGCAGCGGCAGGATCGACACCGGCAGCCTGCAGGTCGCCCTGGAAACCGCCTACCAGATGGCCGAGACCCGTATATGACCGAGCATTACCAACACCGGGCGCGCAAGCGTTTCGGCCAGAACTTCCTGCACGACGCTGGCGTCATCGATCGCATCCTGCGTTCGATTCATGCCAAGCCCGACGACCGCCTGCTGGAAATCGGCCCGGGCCAAGGGGCACTGACCGAAGGCCTGCTCAACAGCGGCGCGCAACTGGACGTGGTTGAACTGGACAAGGACCTGATCCCGATCCTCAACCAGCAATTCGCCGGCAAGAGCAATTTCAGCCTGCATCAGGGCGATGCGCTGAAGTTCGACTTCAAGTCCCTGGGCGCCGAGCCCAACAGCCTGCGGGTAGTCGGCAACCTGCCCTACAACATCTCCACCCCGCTGATCTTCCACCTGCTGCAGAACGCCAGCCTGATTCGCGACATGCACTTCATGCTGCAAAAAGAAGTGGTGGAGCGCCTCGCTGCCGGCCCGGGTGGCGGTGATTGGGGACGGCTGTCGATCATGGTTCAGTACCACTGCCGCGTGGAGCACCTGTTCAACGTCGGTCCGGGCGCGTTCAACCCGCCACCGAAAGTCGACTCGGCGATCGTGCGCCTGGTGCCCCACGCCGTGCTACCGCACCCGGCCAAGGATCACCGCCTGCTGGAGCGCATCGTCCGCGAAGCCTTCAACCAGCGCCGCAAAACCTTGCGCAACACCCTCAAGGCCCTGCTGACCAGCGCCGAAATCGAAGCCGCCGGCGTCGACGGCAGCCTGCGTCCGGAGCAGCTCGACCTGGCCGCGTTCGTGCGCCTGGCCGACAAGCTCAGCGAGCAGCCTGTGGATAACCCAAGCGCCAGCTGACACGCCATGAGCGTTATCGGGTAGGACGCCAGGCGCGATGTCTGGTTTACTACCCGATACTTGGCCTAGACTGAGTCTCATCCGTCTTGTCCCGCGCCCCGCTTGCTTTTAAGGCCTCTTGCATGTCCGATCCTCGCTATCAGGTCGACGTCAGCGTCGTCACCCGCTTTCTGGCAGAACAATCCCAACCCGAGCAAAATCGCTTTGCCTTCGCCTATACCATCACCGTCGAGAACCATGGGCTGCTGGCAGCCAAGCTGCTCTCGCGGCACTGGGTCATCACTGATGGCGATGGCCATGTCGAGGAAGTTCGCGGCGCCGGCGTCGTCGGCCAGCAGCCGCTGATCGCCCCGGGCCAAAGCCACACCTACAGCAGTGGCACGGTGATGACCACCCGGGTCGGCGCCATGCAGGGCACCTATCAAATGCTCGCCGACGACGGGCAACACTTTGATGCTGTCATCGCGCCCTTTCGCCTGGCGGTGCCCGGAGCCTTGCACTGATGGCGACTTACGCCGTTGGCGACCTGCAAGGCTGCCTCGAACCGCTGAAATGCCTGCTTGAACAGGTGGCCTTCGACCCAACCCGGGACCGCCTGTGGCTGGTGGGAGACCTGGTCAACCGTGGCCCGCAATCCCTGGAAACCCTGCGCTTTCTGTATGGCATGCGTGAGTCGCTGGTCTGTGTACTGGGCAATCACGACCTGCATTTACTGGCGGCGTGGCGCAATATCGAGCGCCTGAAAAAATCCGACACCCTGCGTCCGATCCTCGAAGCCCCCGATTGCCCGGAGCTGATGCAGTGGCTGCGCCAGCAAAAGC
Organism: Pseudomonas sp. CF161; assembly: GCF_000416215.1. Taxonomy (NCBI): domain Bacteria; kingdom Pseudomonadati; phylum Pseudomonadota; class Gammaproteobacteria; order Pseudomonadales; family Pseudomonadaceae; genus Pseudomonas; species Pseudomonas sp. CF161. The sequence continues at coordinate 29,558 of NZ_ATLP01000036.1, read as the reverse complement.
TGATGCACTACGACGAACAGCGCAACATTGCCCTGGTCCACGCAGGCATTGCGCCACAGTGGTCAATCAAGAAAGCCCTCAAGTGCGCCGCAGAAGTCGAAGAGGCACTGCGTGACGACAACCTGTTCCAGCCTTATCTGGATGGCATGTACGGCAACGAGCCAGCGAAATGGGACAGCGACCTGCACGGCGTGACCCGGCTGCGGGTGATTACCAACTACTTCACCCGGATGCGTTTCTGCACCAGCGAGGGCAAGCTCGACCTCAAAGGCAAGGAAGGTGTGGATACCGCGCCTCCCGGCTACGCCCCCTGGTTCAGCTATAAAGAGCGCAAGAGCAAAGACACGAAAATCATTTTCGGACACTGGGCAGCCCTGGAAGGCAAATGCGACGAGCCCGGCATCTTTGCCCTCGACACCGGCTGCGTCTGGGGCGGCGCCATGACACTGCTCAATGTCGACACCGGCGCCCGCCTGCAATGCGCCTGCGATACCCAGGGCCATGCCAGCCAGCAGCCCTCACCCCCCAACCCGATAGCGCCACAGCCGGTCACGGCCAAGCACTAGACCGCGCCTTTGTTCAGGCCCCAGGAGCCCGCCATGAGTGAATTCAAACGCATCCCCCCCGATCAGGCCCAGTCGCTGCGCGAACAGGGCGCGGTCGTGGTCGATATCCGCGATCCACAGACCTACGCCCTGAGCCACATCAGTGGCTCACAGCACCTGGATAACCACTCCATCAGTGAGTTTATCCGTGGCGCCGATCTCGACGCCCCACTGGTCGTGGTCTGCTATCACGGCAACTCCAGCCAGAGCGCCGCGGCCTACCTGGTCAGCCAGGGTTTCTCCGACGTCTACAGCCTGGACGGCGGCTTCGAGCTGTGGCGCACCACCTACCCGGCCGAAACCGCCCAAGGCCAAGCCGAATAATTTTTTTCCAGGCTCTAGCCCGCGTGCTACGCGGGCTGGGCAGCGGCAGACGAACGGTCAGTCGCAACTAATTACTCATCTCGCCTTTACCTCCCGGATTCCGAACTATCCTTAGCCTCAGGCCATCCAAATCAGGGGAGAGCCGGTACACCGGCGCACGGGTCATCGGTACTAGCTTTCAAGGTAGATAGCTTTGAAAGTGTTCTGGGGGGTAAACAGCAACTGGACTTTCAGTTGCATGCCAGCACTTGACTGACTGATCCGGCGACGGCTCCACGTATCGAGCGAGGTGACGTCATGAGTATTTTTAGCCACTTCCAACAACGCTTCGAATCCACACGCCAGGAAGAGTTCTCGCTGCAGGAATACCTGGAGCTATGCAAAAAGGACCGAAGCGCCTATGCCTCCGCCGCCGAGCGCCTGCTATTGGCCATTGGCGAGCCCGAACTGCTCGACACGTCGACCAATTCGAGGTTGTCGAGGATCTTTTCCAACAAGGTGATCCGCCGCTATCCGGCCTTTGAAGACTTCCACGGAATGGAAGAATGCATCGATCAGATCGTCTCCTACTTCCGCCATGCCGCTCAGGGCCTGGAAGAGAAGAAACAGATCCTCTACCTCCTCGGCCCGGTGGGCGGCGGCAAGTCATCCCTGGCGGAAAAACTCAAACAACTGATCGAGAAGGTGCCCTTCTACGCGATCAAGGGCTCACCGGTCTTCGAGTCGCCCCTGGGGCTGTTCAACGCTACTGAAGACGGCGCCATCCTCGAAGAAGACTTCGGCATTCCTCGGCGCTACCTCAACACCATCATGTCGCCCTGGGCCACCAAGCGGCTCGCCGAGTTCGGCGGTGATATCAGCCAGTTCCGGGTGGTCAAACTCTATCCGTCGATCCTCAACCAGATCGCCGTGGCCAAGACCGAGCCCGGTGATGAAAACAACCAGGACATCTCGGCACTGGTGGGCAAGGTCGATATCCGCAAGCTGGAAGAATTCCCCCAGAACGACGCCGACGCCTACAGCTACTCTGGCGCCCTGTGCCGGGCCAACCAGGGCCTGATGGAGTTCGTGGAGATGTTCAAGGCACCGATCAAGGTGCTGCACCCACTGCTGACCGCCACCCAGGAAGGCAACTACAACAGTACCGAAGGCCTGGGAGCGATCCCGTTCACCGGGATCCTGCTGGCCCACTCCAACGAATCGGAGTGGCACACCTTCCGCAACAACAAGAACAACGAAGCCTTCATCGACCGGATCTACATCGTCAAGGTGCCGTACTGCCTGCGGGTCAGCGATGAAATCAAGATCTACGACAAACTGCTGTTCAACAGCTCCCTGGCCAAGGCTCATTGCGCGCCCGACACCTTGAAGATGCTGGCGCAGTTCACCGTGCTCTCGCGCCTCAAGGAGCCGGAAAACTCCAACATTTACTCCAAAATGCGGGTCTACGACGGGGAAAACCTCAAGGACACCGATCCCAAGGCCAAGTCGATCCAGGAATACCGGGATAACGCCGGGGTGGATGAAGGGATGAACGGGCTCTCGACCCGCTTCGCCTTCAAGATCCTGTCCAAGGTGTTCAACTTCGACCCCCATGAAATCGCCGCCAACCCGGTGCATCTGCTGTACGTGCTGGAACAGCAGATCGAACAGGAGCAATTCCAGGCCGAAACCCGGGAACGCTACCTGCGCTTCCTCAAGGAATACCTGGCACCGCGCTACATCGAATTCATCGGCAAGGAAATCCAGACCGCCTACCTCGAGTCCTACAGCGAGTACGGACAGAACATCTTCGACCGCTATGTGCTCTACGCCGACTTCTGGATCCAGGACCAAGAGTATCGCGACCCGGAAACCGGCGAGATTCTCAATCGCGTGGCACTGAACGAAGAACTGGAAAAAATCGAAAAACCGGCGGGCATCAGCAATCCGAAGGATTTCCGCAACGAGATCGTCAACTTCGTACTGCGGGCCCGCGCCAACAACAATGGCAAAAACCCGACTTGGCTCAGCTACGAAAAACTGCGGGTGGTTATCGAGAAGAAAATGTTCTCCAACACCGAAGACCTGCTCCCGGTCATCAGTTTCAACGCCAAGGCCAGCAAAGAGGACCAGCAGAAACACAACGACTTCGTCACACGCATGGTCGAGCGCGGCTACACCGACAAACAGGTACGGCTTCTTTCCGAATGGTACCTACGGGTCCGGAAGTCGCAGTGACGCAGCTGCAAGCTTCTAGCTACAAGCTGTAAGAAAGAAGTGTGTGAACCGGACATCCGGTAGTCGCTTCTGCTTGCAGCTTGCAGCTCACAACTTGAAGCTGCCCGGAGGGCCACCATGAGCTATGTGATAGACCGACGTCTCAATGGCAAGAACAAGAGCACGGTAAACCGCCAGCGTTTCCTGCGGCGCTACCGTGACCACATCAAAAAGGCCGTCGAAGAGGCCGTCAGCCGCCGCTCCATTACCGACATGGAGCATGGCGAACAAATCAGCATTCCCGGTCGCGATATCGACGAGCCGGTGCTTCACCATGGCCGCGGCGGCAAACAGACCGTGGTGCATCCCGGCAACAAGGAATTCACCAGCGGCGAGCATATCGCCCGCCCGCAAGGGGGCGGCGGCGGCAAAGGTCCGGGCAAGGCCGGCAACTCCGGCGAAGGCATGGACGAGTTCGTGTTCCAGATTACCCAGGAGGAGTTCCTCGAGTTCATGTTCGAGGACCTGGAACTGCCCAACCTGGTCAAACGCAACCTGACCGGCACTGACACCTTCAAGACCGTACGCGCCGGCATCAGCAACGAAGGCAACCCGTCGCGCATCAACATCATCCGCACCCTGCGCTCGGCCCACGCACGGCGCATCGCCCTGTCCGGCAGCAGCCGCGCCAAGCTACGGGAAGCAAAGGAGGAGTTGGCCCGACTAAAGCGGGAAGAGCCGGACAACTTCGGCGATATCCAGGAACTGGAAGCGGAAATCGAGAAACTCAGCGCGCGCATCCATCGCGTACCGTTCCTCGACACCTTCGACTTGAAGTACAACCTGCTGGTCAAGCAACCCAACCCCAGTTCCAAGGCTGTCATGTTCTGCCTGATGGACGTCTCCGGCTCCATGACCCAGGCGACCAAGGACATCGCCAAGCGCTTTTTCATCCTGTTGTACCTGTTCCTCAAGCGGAACTACGACAAGATCGACGTCGTGTTCATTCGTCACCACACCAGCGCCAGGGAAGTCGACGAGGAGGAGTTCTTCTACTCCCGGGAAACCGGCGGCACTATCGTTTCCAGCGCCCTGAAGCTGATGCAGGAGATCATGGCCGAGCGCTATCCGAGCAACGAGTGGAACATCTACGCAGCCCAGGCGTCGGACGGCGATAACTGGAACGATGACTCACCGATCTGCCGGGATATCCTGATCAATCAGATCATGCCCTTCGTGCAGTACTACACCTACGTGGAAATAACCCCACGTGAACACCAGGCCCTGTGGTTCGAATACGAGCGAATCGCCGACGCCTTTTCTGACACCTTCGCCCAGCAGCAATTGGTCTCGGCCGGAGATATCTATCCGGTCTTCCGTGAACTCTTCCAGCGCAGGTTAGTGACATGACCGCCAGAGAGCAGAAACGTCAGCCCATCTCTACCGGCTCCGAATGGACGTTCGAGCTGATCCAGGCCTACGACCGCGAAATCAGCCGTATCGCGGACCGCTATGCCCTGGATACCTACCCCAACCAGATCGAGGTCATCACCGCCGAGCAGATGATGGACGCCTATGCGTCGGTCGGCATGCCCCTGGGTTATCACCATTGGTCCTACGGCAAACACTTCCTCAGCACCGAAAAATCCTACAGCCGCGGCCAGATGGGGCTGGCCTACGAGATCGTGATCAACTCGGACCCCTGCATCGCCTACCTGATGGAAGAAAACACCATCTGCATGCAAGCCCTGGTGGTGGCGCACGCCTGCTATGGCCACAACAGCTTTTTCAAGGGCAACTACCTGTTCCGCACCTGGACCGACGCCAGTTCGATCATCGATTACCTGGTGTTCGCCAAGCAGTACATCATGCAGTGCGAGGAGCGGCACGGCATCGACGCAGTGGAAGACCTGCTGGACTCCTGCCACGCCCTGATGAATTACGGCGTCGACCGCTACAAACGCCCGTACCCGATTTCTGCCGAAGAGGAACGGCGGCGGCAGAAGGACCGTGAAGAACACCTGCAGAAGCAGATCAACGACCTGTGGCGCACCATTCCCAAAGGCGCGGACAAATACAGCGACAAGGACAATGCGCGCTTCCCCGCCGAACCTCAGGAAAACATCCTCTATTTCATCGAAAAACATGCGCCACTGCTGGAGCCTTGGCAGCGGGAAATCGTGCGCATCGTGCGCAAGATCGCCCAGTACTTCTACCCGCAACGCCAGACCCAGGTGATGAACGAAGGCTGGGCGACTTTCTGGCACTACACCTTGATGAACGACCTGTATGACGAAGGCCTGGTGACCGACGGTTTCATGATGGAGTTTCTGACCTCGCACACCAGCGTGGTCATGCAGCCCGGCTTCGACAGCCCCTACTACAGCGGCATCAACCCCTACGCCCTGGGCTTCGCTATGTATCGCGATATTCGCCGTATGTGCGAGGAACCCACCGACGAGGACCGTCACTGGTTCCCGGACCTGGCCGGGACCGATTGGCTGTCGAGCATCAAGTTCGCCATGAGCAGCTTCAAGGACGAAAGTTTTATCCTGCAGTACCTGTCACCGAAGGTGATCCGTGACCTGAAACTGTTCAGCATCCTCGATGATGACCAGAAGGATGACCTGCTGGTGCCGGCCATCCACGATGAAGGGGGCTATCGGACCATCCGCGAAACCCTGGCCGCGCAATACAACCTGGGTAATCGCGAGCCCAACGTGCAGATCTGGAGCATCGACCGCCGCGGCGACCGCTCGCTGACCCTGCGTCACCAGCAACATGACCGCAAGCCGCTGGGCGACTCCACGGATGAGGTGCTCAAGCATCTGCACCGTCTCTGGGGGTTCGACATTCACCTGGAAACCCTGCAGGGCGACCAGGTCATGAAAACCCACCACGTACCGCCCAGGAGCGAGCACAGCGAAGGTGACTACGGCCGCTTGGACTTGGCCGTCATCCATCTTTAAGCCGAGATCAGACCTCCGGAAGTTCGACGCAAGGGTTATCCTGTCGGGCTAACGGAGGTTTTTTATGCAGATTTACAAGGTCGGCGGCGCAGTGCGCGATCGCCTGCTCGGCAAACCGGTCACCGATATCGACTGGGTGGTGGTAGGCGCGACAACCGAAGAAATGCTGGCCCAGGGCTTTCGCCCGGTCGGGGCTGACTTTCCGGTATTCCTGCACCCTAAAAGCGGCGAAGAATATGCCCTGGCGCGCACCGAGCGCAAAAGCGGCCGCGGCTACGGCGGCTTTACCTTTCATGCCAGCCCCGAAGTCACCCTCGAAGAAGACCTGATTCGGCGCGACCTGACCATCAACGCCATGGCAGAGGATGCCCAGGGCGTGCTGACCGACCCCTATCATGGCCAACAGGATCTGGAAGCCCGCCTGTTGCGTCATGTTTCCTCCGCGTTCGCCGAAGATCCCCTCAGGGTATTGCGAGTTGCCCGCTTCGCTGCGCGCTACGCCGACCTGGGTTTCACCGTTGCGCCAGAGACCCTGGAACTGATGCGCCAACTGAGCGCCTCAGGCGAGCTCCAAGCCCTGACCGCTGAACGCAGCTGGAAGGAGATCTCCCGCGCCCTGATGGAAAACCAGCCTCAGGTATTTATCCAGGTGCTGCGCGATTGCGACGCCCTCAAGGTGCTGATGCCCGAGGTCGACACCCTGTTCGGCGTTCCTCAGCCTGAAGCGCATCACCCGGAAATCGACACCGGCGTGCATACACTGAGCGTGCTGCAACAGGCCGCGCAGCATCAGCAGCCGCTGACGGTGCGCTGGGCCTGCCTGTTGCACGACCTGGGCAAAGGATTGACGGCACAGGATGAGTGGCCGCAGCACATCGCCCATGAGCAAAAGGGGCTGGCGCCGATCAAGGCCATCAATGAGCGCTTCAAGGTGCCCCGGGACTGCCAGGAACTGGCGCTATTGGTCGGCCAATATCACACCCATGGTCATCGCGCCCTTGAACTGCGGGCCTCGACCCTGCTGGAACTGCTGCAAAGCTTCGACATCTACCGCCGCCCGCAGCGCTTCGAGGAGTTTATCGCCGCCTGCGAAATGGACGCCCGAGGGCGTCTTGGCCTGGAATCACGCACCTACCCGCAGGCCGACTACCTGCGCGGCGCCGCCAATGCCGCACGCGCGGTCGCGGTACAACCGCTGCTGGAACAAGGGTTCAAGGGGCCGAAGCTGGGGGAAGCCCTGAGACTGGAACGCCTCAAAGCCCTGAAAGCCTACAAGGAACAACACGCGCCCTGAGCACAGGGCTGGCAGACCTGCCCGCCAGCAGGTCCGTCACCGCCAAGCCAGAGGCGATCAGAGCCCTGGCGGCGTCAGTTGCACACCGCGCCACTCAAAGGCCACGGGCGCCAGGGCCTGATTGATCTGCGACTCCCGCCAAAGCGTGCCCAGGCTCTGCCCGGCAACCGGATGCAGGCGCTCGGGCGCCATCAGCGACAACGGCCAGAGTACGAAGGCATTTTTCAGGATTTCTGCACGGGGCAGGATCAGGCCATCGAAGTTGCCGACCAGATCGCCATACAGCAGCACGTCTATATCCAGCGGCAGGCCTATGCGATCGGGAGCATAACGGCCGTTATCCGCCTCAATGAATTTCAAACGGCGATCCAGCTCGTTCAGCGGCAAATCCGTGAAGGCCGACACCACCAGGTTGAAAAACGGACCACTCTTGATCCCCACCGGCTGGCTCTCGAACACCGCCGAGCAGCGCATGTCCTGCAGAAACGCGGCCAAAGCGTCGAGCCCGGCCTGCAAATGGGTTTCGCGCTCGATATTGCTGCCGAGCCCCAGAAAAACCTGAGTTAGCGACATCCGCGCTCGATCTCCACGCCAACACCGGTGGCGGCGGGAACTGCGCCGGGCTTGGTCAGCTTGAGGCGCAGCCAAGGAATATGAAACTCGCTCATCAACACCTCGGCCAGACGCTCGGCAAAGGTTTCGACCAGCTGGAACTGCGCCTGCTCGGCGAAGGCTTGAATGCGCGACGAGACGCTTGCGTAATCGAGCGCGAGGGTCAGGTCGTCACCTGCGGCTGCCGGGCGGTTATCCCAGGCAAAGCTCAGGTCCAGACGCAGGCACTGACGGATGCCGCGCTCCCAGTCATAGGCACCGATCACGGTGTCGACTTCCAGGCCTTCGATAAACACTCTGTCCAAGCACTCTTCTCCGCAGCACGACAAGGGCGCAATGCGCCGTTAGAATCAGGGCGTCCTCGCCCGGAATAGTTAGCATGTTTTGGTTACTGGCGATCCTCGCCTACCTGCTCGGCTCTCTGTCCTTCGCCATTTTGCTCAGCCGCCTGACGGGCAACCCCGATCCGCGAATGAGTGGCTCGGGCAATGCCGGTGCCACCAACATGCTGCGTCTGGCCGGCAAGAAACTCGCCGTCCTGACCTTGCTCGGCGACCTGTGCAAAGGGCTCGTGCCCGTCCTGATCGCCGCCGTGGCAGGCCTTTCGCTGCAACAACAAGCCTGGATTGGCCTGTGCGCCGTTCTCGGCCACTTGTTCCCGTTGTACTTTCGCTTCCGTGGCGGCAAAGGTGTCGCCACCGCCGCCGGCATGCTGCTCGGGCTTTACCCGCCAGCCGCCCTGCTGGCCATGGCCGCGTGGGCCCTGGCGTTCTACCTGACCCGCACCAGCTCGCTGGCCGCTCTGATCGCCACGCCCCTGACCTTGCCGTTACTGGCCTGGCAGGAACCGGAAGCGCTGCTGCCGATGAGCGTGCTCACACTGCTGATCGTCTGGCGCCACCGGGGCAATTTACGCGACCTGTTTGCCGGGCGCGAACGGCATTTCTGAATCATCCGGTGAAAACCGCTCAAGTTCGCTGACCGGCATCACCCCTAACGCCCTACAAGGGCGTCAGTTGCTCCATGGGCCAGCGAGCCTGCACGCTGATCGCCAGGCTTTCCTGCTGCCCGGCCTGCAACCGCTGACAGCCGGCAAAAGCGATCATCGCGCCGTTATCGGTGCAAAACTCGGGGCGGGCGTAATACACATGGCCCTTCATATCCCCGAGCATTTTTTCCAGCGACTCACGCAGGGCTTTGTTGGCACTCACGCCGCCGGCGATCACCAGGCGCTTGAAACCAGTCTGCTTCAACGCACGCTTGCACTTGATGGTCAAAGTTTCCACCACCGCCTGCTGGAACGCGAGCGCGATGTCGCAACGGGTTTGCTCGCCGTCGTCCCCAGCACTGACGCGTTGCTGCCAGGTATTGAGCGCCGAGGTTTTCAAGCCACTGAAGCTGAACTCCAGGCCCGGACGATCGGTCATCGGCCGCGGGAAGACAAAGCGTCCGACCACGCCCTGATTCGCCAGACGCGCAATCTCCGGGCCACCCGGATAATTGAGCCCCATCATCTTTGCCGTCTTGTCGAACGCTTCGCCTGCAGCATCGTCCAGGGTCTCGCCCAGCAGTTCGTATTGACCGATCCCATCGACCCGAACCAGCTGCGTATGCCCACCGGAAACCAACAAAGCGACGAACGGAAACTCCGGCGGTTGTTCTTCCAGCATCGGTGCCAGTAAATGGCCTTCCATGTGATGCACACCCAGGGCCGGAATGCCCCAGGCAAACGCCAGCGCCTGAGCACAGGAAGCCCCGACCAGCAAGGCTCCGACCAGTCCCGGGCCGGCGGTGTAGGCAATGGCGTCGATCTCGGTCGGCACGCAGTCGGCTTCCGCCAACACCTGGCGAATCAACGGCAGCATGCGCTTGACGTGATCGCGCGAAGCCAGCTCCGGCACCACGCCGCCGTAGGCCCGATGCAGGTCGATCTGACTGAACAGCGCATCGGCCAAAAGCCCGCGCTCACTGTCGTAGAGCGCGACGCCGGTCTCGTCGCAGGAGGTTTCTAATCCCAGTACTAGCATGGGTTTGCGCCTTGTAGAGGCTAAATTCGAAGGCGCGCATAATAGTCGCCACTCCCGCGCCCGACCAGCGGTTTTCGATCAGAGGCTTTGCATTCCGAGCGATGAGGGGTTAACATCCGCAACCCTTAAAAACCGACGACCTCAGCCGTGATTTTTGCGACGAGAACGTTGACCCCGGTAATGAATGAAGGTAGCTCTGGATGCCAGCCGTCAAAGTTAAAGAGAACGAACCCTTCGACGTAGCTCTGCGTCGTTTCAAGCGCTCCTGCGAAAAAGCCGGTGTTCTGGCTGAAGTTCGTAGCCGCGAATTTTACGAGAAGCCGACTTCTGAGCGTAAGCGTAAAGCAGCAGCCGCTGTTAAGCGTCACGCCAAGAAAGTTCAGCGCGAACAGCGCCGCGCCGTTCGTCTGTACTAATACACAGACGTTCGCTGCAAGCTTCTGCCAAGCCCGGCCCTCAGCCGGGCTAATGGCATTTGCGGATATCGCTTGATGCTTCACTGTCAAAGCCGCCCATGCGACCGAGACAACCTGCTTCACCACGTCAGACCTGGCTTCTTGCCAGCGGTGCACGTCTCTTCTGACGAGCCTTCCAAGGCTACTGACGAGCACACTTTTTCTGATTTCCTACAGACGATCAGCCCAAGGCGCCCTTCTCCAGCGCCCGCTTATGAGCTATCCGAGGCCTCCCACGGGCCGCAGTCGGACTCAGAGCAACATCTTCGAATAGTCGATTACTGATTGGAACTAACGTCAGTGAACTTTCGGCAGATACACTTCCCGACAGCGATCAAGCCGACGACAGATGGTCGAGCCGCACTGCGTTTGCGCCTCATGACGGCCCTGTTTCGACGCCTTCGCGCCGGTTCAATTCACGCTTTCGCGCAGTGATGACGAGAACGCCATGGCCGGGCTAATTCCCCAGAGCTTTATTGACGACCTTCTGAACCGCACCGACATCGTCGATGTTGTCAGCTCGCGCGTGCAAATGAAAAAAGCAGGCAAGAATTACACGGCCTGTTGCCCGTTCCACAAAGAAAAAACCCCGTCCTTCAGCGTCAGCCCCGACAAGCAATTCTACTACTGCTTCGGCTGCGGCGCCGGCGGCAATGCCCTCGGCTTCATCATGGACCACGACAACCTGGACTTTCCCCAGGCGGTCGAAGAACTGGCCAAAGCCGCCGGCATGGAAATCCCCCGCGAGGAAAGCGGTCGGCCGCACAAACCGCGGCAACCGACTGACTCGCCGCTGTACCCGCTGCTCACCGCAGCCGCGGATTTTTATCGTCAGGCACTCAAGAGCCACCCCGCGCGCAAAGCTGCCGTCGACTACCTGAAAGGCCGCGGCCTGACCGGCGAGATCGCCCGCGATTTTGGCCTGGGTTTCGCCCCGCCCGGCTGGGACAACCTGTTCAAGCACCTGAGCAGCGACACCTTGCAGCAAAAGGCCATGATCGATGCCGGGCTGCTGATCGAAAATGCCGAAACCGGCAAGCGCTACGACCGATTCCGCGATCGGGTGATGTTTCCGATCCGCGACAGCCGTGGCCGGATCATCGCCTTCGGCGGCCGGGTGCTGGGCGATGACAAACCGAAGTACCTGAACTCGCCAGAAACCCCGGTCTTCCACAAGGGACAGGAACTCTACGGCCTGTTCGAAGCCCGTAAGAACAACCGCAACCTCGACGAGATCATTGTCGTCGAGGGCTATATGGACGTGATCGCACTGGCCCAGCAGGGGTTGCGCAATGCCGTTGCCACCCTGGGCACCGCCACCAGCGAAGAACACCTCAAGCGCCTGTTTCGCGTGGTGCCCAGCGTTCTGTTCTGCTTCGACGGCGACCAGGCCGGGCGCAAGGCCGCCTGGCGCGCACTCGAAGCGGCGCTGCCGTGTCTACAGGATGGGCGCCGCGCGCGCTTTCTTTTCCTGCCCGAAGGCGAAGATCCGGACACCCTGGTGCGTTCCGAGGGCACGGATGCCTTCCGCGCCCGCATCAATCAGCACGCCCAGCCGCTGGCCGATTATTTCTTCCAGCAGTTGATCGATGAAGCCGATCCGCGCTCGCTTGAAGGCAAGGCCCATTTGGCCACCCTGGCGTCACCGTTGATCGACAAGGTTCCAGGGGCCAATCTGCGCACCCTGATGCGCCAGCGCCTCAGCGAAATCACCGGCCTCAACAACGAAGCCATGAGCCAATTGGTACATAGCGCGCCGCAAGAAGCGCCGCCTGCCTACGACGCCGGCATCAATTACGACGCCATGCCCGATTACGCCGATTACCACGAACCGCAGGAGGCCTACGCGCCCCAGCAGGAGTGGACCCCGAAAAAGAGTGGTGGCGGCAAGAAGTGGGAAAACAAGCCCTGGGACAAGAATGCCAAGGGCAAACGCCAAGGCGATCGCGACCAGCCTCGCGGTCCGCGCATCCCGGCGGCAGTCGAGCCACCGACCCTTTCGGCGCTGCGTACGCTGTTGCATCACCCGCAACTGGCGGAAAAAGTTGAAGATGCCGGACATTTTGCCGATGACAACAACACCAATACTCAGTTGTTGGTGGCGCTGATCGAAGCCGTACAGAAAAATCCTAAGCTACGCTCTATACATCAACTCATGGCGCGCTGGCACGGCACCGAACAGGGTCGCCTGCTCAAGGCGCTGGCAGAAAAGGAGTGGCTGATTGACGGCGATAACCTTGAACAACAGTTTTTCGACACCATTAACAGTTTATCGGTTCGTCAACGCGAACGTGTTTTAGAGCAACTTCTAAGGAAATCGCGTCAAAGTGACTTGAGTGGCGAGGAGAAAGTCCAACTACTTGAGCTTTTAAGACGCAATGTTCCCGCATCAAGCCCGACCTCAACTGGCGCGTGAGGTCATAGCTCAGGTATAATCCTCGGCTTGTTTTTTGCCCGCCAAGACCTTCAGTGGATAGGGTGTTATGTCCGGAAAAGCGCAACAGCAGTCTCGTATCAAAGAGTTGATCACCCTGGGTCGTGAGCAGAAGTATCTGACTTACGCAGAGGTCAACGATCACCTGCCTGAGGATATTTCAGATCCAGAGCAGGTGGAAGACATCATCCGCATGATCAATGACATGGGGATCCCCGTACACGAGAGTGCTCCGGATGCGGACGCCCTTATGTTGGCCGACGCCGATACCGACGAAGCCGCAGCTGAAGAAGCTGCTGCTGCGTTGGCAGCGGTTGAGACCGACATTGGTCGCACTACTGACCCTGTGCGCATGTATATGCGTGAAATGGGTACGGTAGAGCTGCTCACACGTGAAGGCGAAATCGAAATCGCCAAGCGTATCGAAGAGGGTATCCGTGAAGTGATGGGCGCGATTGCGCACTTCCCTGGCACGGTTGATCACATTCTCTCCGAGTACACTCGCGTCACCACCGAAGGTGGCCGCCTGTCCGACGTCCTCAGTGGTTATATCGACCCGGACGACGGCATCGCGCCGCCTGCTGCAGAAGTGCCACCGCCTGTCGATGCCAAGGCCGCGAAAGCGGACGATGACACCGAAGAAGATGACGCCGAAGCCAGTGACGACGAAGAAGAAACCGAAAGCGGTCCTGATCCGGTCATCGCTGCACAGCGCTTTGGCGCCGTGGCCGACCAGATGGAAATCACCCGCAAGGCGCTGAAAAAGCACGGCCGCGCAAACAAGCAGGCAATTGCCGAGATGTTGGCCCTGGCTGAGCTGTTCATGCCGATCAAACTGGTTCCGAAGCAATTCGAAGGCCTGGTCGAGCGTGTTCGCAGTGCCCTGGATCGTCTGCGTCAACAAGAGCGCGCGATCATGCAACTGTGCGTTCGTGATGCACGCATGCCGCGTGCCGACTTCCTGCGCCAGTTCCCGGGCAACGAAGTTGATGAAAGCTGGACCGACGCGCTGGCCAAAGGCAAAAGCAAATACGCCGAAGCCATTGGTCGCCTGCAGCCCGATATCATCCGCTGCCAGCAGAAGCTGACTGCGCTTGAGACCGAAACCGGTCTGACGATTGCCGAGATCAAGGACATCAACCGTCGCATGTCGATCGGTGAGGCCAAGGCCCGCCGCGCGAAGAAAGAGATGGTTGAAGCGAACTTGCGTCTGGTGATCTCCATCGCCAAGAAGTACACCAACCGTGGCCTGCAATTCCTCGATCTGATCCAGGAAGGCAACATCGGCTTGATGAAGGCTGTGGACAAGTTCGAATACCGTCGCGGTTACAAGTTCTCGACTTATGCCACCTGGTGGATCCGTCAGGCGATCACTCGCTCGATCGCCGACCAGGCCCGCACCATCCGTATTCCGGTGCACATGATCGAGACCATCAACAAGCTCAACCGTATTTCCCGGCAGATGCTGCAGGAAATGGGTCGCGAACCGACCCCGGAAGAGCTGGGCGAACGCATGGAAATGCCTGAGGACAAGATCCGCAAGGTATTGAAGATCGCTAAAGAGCCGATCTCCATGGAAACCCCGATCGGTGATGACGAAGACTCCCATCTGGGTGACTTCATCGAAGACTCGACCATGCAGTCGCCAATCGATGTCGCCACTGTTGAGAGCCTCAAAGAAGCGACTCGCGAAGTACTCTCCGGCCTCACTGCCCGTGAAGCCAAGGTCCTGCGCATGCGTTTCGGCATCGACATGAATACCGACCACACCCTCGAGGAAGTTGGTAAACAGTTCGACGTTACCCGTGAGCGGATTCGTCAGATCGAAGCCAAGGCGCTGCGCAAGCTGCGCCACCCGACGAGAAGCGAGCATCTGCGCTCCTTCCTCGACGAGTGATACCAAAACCCCCAGCCCTGCTGGGGGTTTTGCTTTACGCAGATTAAATTTCCCTCCCCCTCCCCGCCTCGCGTTGCCGTCTACACTCGAAACATTCCCCGTGCCATAACGAGACGGTTATGCCCAGACTGCCGGCCGTGCTTCTGCTGTCGCTGCTTGCCTGGACCGCTACGGCTGGCGCGTTGACTCTCACTGATGAAGAGCGTGACTGGCTGGCGGCCCACCCCACATTGCGCCTGGGCGTCGACGCCTCCTGGCCGCCGTTCGAGTATCGCGACGAGGACGGGCGCTACCAGGGCCTGGCCGCTGACTACATCAGCCTGATCCAGAGCCGCCTGGAGATAAAACTCAACCCGATCGAACCGGTCAGCTGGACCGCCGTTCTCGAACAGGCGAAACAGGGCAAGCTGGACCTGTTGCCGGGGATTATGTCGACCCCGGAGCGCCAGACCTACCTGGCCTTTACCCGGCCTTACCTCGACTTTCCCATCGTGATTCTCGCCCATGAGGGTGGCGCCCAGCCCCACAACCTCAGGGAGCTCTACGGCCTGAAGATCGCGGTGGTGGAAAACTATGCGCCCCATGAACTGCTGCGCACCCACCATCCGGACCTGAATCTGGTGGCCTTGCCCAATGTCAGCTCGGCCCTGCAGGCCCTTGCCACCGACCAGGTCGACGCGGTCGTCAGCGACCTCGCCTCAAGCATCTGGAGCCTGCGGCAACTCAAGCTGGATGGGCTGTATGTCAGCGGAGAAACCCCCTACCGCTATCAACTGGCGATGGGCGCGCCACGGGATGAAAATATCCTGATCGGCATTCTCGACAAGGTCCTGGCCGACCTCACCCCTGCGGAAATCAGCGTGATCCAGGAACACTGGGTGGGCAATGTGCTGGATCACCGGTCGTTCTGGTCAGACCTGCTGGTCTACGGCCTGCCCACCGTGCTGTTGCTGTTCGCGATACTGGCGGTGGTGATCCGCATCAACCGCCGCCTGAGCTCTGAGATCTCCCGGCGCGTGGCCCTCGAGCAGCAGCTGCGCAGCAGCGAGTACCACTACCGCGGCCTGGTGGAGAGCCTGTCGGCCATTGCCTGGGAAGCACGGATCAGCGACTACACCTACAGCTACGTTTCGCCCCACGCCGAGGCGCTGTTGGGCTACCCGCTGTCCCATTGGCTGATTCCGGGATTCTGGCGCAACATCATCCACCCCGCCGACCTGACCCGGGCCCAGACCTTCTGCGACCACGAAGTGCTCGCCGGACGTGATCACAGCCTCGACTACCGGGTTATCACCGCCGATGGCCGCTGCCTGTGGGTACGGGACATCGTCAGCCTGATCGAGCATGGCCACGAACCGGTGATGCGCGGGCTGATGATCGATATCAGCGAAGCCAAGCATACCGAGGAAGCCTTGCGCCTGTCCGAGCAGAAGTTCGCCTCGGTGTTCCAGCAATGCCCGGACATCCTGGTGATCGCGCGGCTGTCGGACGGCTGCCTGCTGGAGGTCAACAAAGCCTTCGAAGAACAGATCGGCTTGCGCGCCGAACAGGTGCTCGGCCAGACCGCCTCTACCCTCAATATCTGGGGCATCCAGGGCGTCGGGCCGGGCCTGCTGCTGCGCCTGCAAGCCGGGAGTATCCGCAACCTGGAGATGCCCTTTCGCCGGCACAACGGCCAGTTGTTCACCGGCCTGATTTCCGCCGAACCCTTCGACCTCGACACCACCCCGGCGCTGGTAGTGGTGGTGCGCGATATCAGTCGGCTCAAGGAGACCCAGCAATTGCTGCAGACCTCCGAGGAGAAGTTCGCCAAGGCCTTCCACGCCTCGCCTGACGGCTTGCTGTTGAGCCGCCAGCGCGACGGGCTGCTGATTGAGGTCAACGAAGGCTTCAGCCGCATCACCGGATTCAACAGCGCCATGTCCCTGGATCGCTCGACCCTGGACCTGGGCATCTGGGTCAACCTCAACGAGCGCAAACACATGCTCGAGCTGCTGAACCGCGATGGCTACGTGCGGGATTTCAGCTGCCATATCCGGCGCAACGACGGGCAGATCCGCTTGTGCGAGCTGTCCAGCCGCCCCCTGCCCATCGGCAACGAAGACTGCATGCTGACCATCGCCCGCGATATCACCGAACGCCACCTGATGCAGGAAAAGCTCCAGCAAGCCGCCACCGTCTTCGAGAGCACCGCCGAAGGGGTACTGATCACCGACACCCAGCAACACATCAGCGCGGTCAATCGGGCATTTACCGAAATCACCGGCTACAGCGAAACCGAAGCCCTCGGCCACACGCCGCGCCTGCTGGCGTCCGGCCTGCACGACAGCGCCTTCTACGCCGCCATGTGGTACCAGCTGACGGCAGAAGGGCACTGGCAGGGCGAGATCTCGAACCGGCGCAAGAACGGCGAGCTGTACCCCAGCTGGCTGACCATCAGTGCCGTGCGCAACAAGGAGCAATCGATCACCCATTTCGTCGCAGTATTCGCCGACATCTCCAGCCTCAAGCACGCCCAGGCACGGCTCGATTACCAAGCCCACCACGACCCGCTGACCGGCCTGCCGAACCGCACCCTGTTCGAAAGCCGCTTGCTGACCGCACTCAACGGCCAGCAGGAAAACGGCAGCCAGGGCGCGGTGCTGTTTCTCGACCTCGACCGCTTCAAGCACATCAACGACAGCCTCGGCCATCCGGTCGGCGATCTTTTGCTCAAGGGCATTGCCGTACGCCTCAAGGAGCAACTGCGCGACATCGATACCGTGGCGCGCCTGGGCGGCGACGAGTTCATCATTCTCCTGCCCGGGCTGCAGCAAGCCAGCGATGCCGACCATATCGCCGGCAAGCTTCTGAACTGCTTCAGCGCGCCCTTCCAGGCCGGGGAACATGAGTTCTTCATCAGTGCCAGCATCGGCACCAGCCTCTACCCCAAGGACGGCACCGACGTTGCCACACTGATCAAAAACGCCGACGCGGCGATGTATCGCTCCAAGGCCAAAGGCCGCAACCGGGTGGAAAGGTACACCCGCGACCTGACTGCCCAGGCCAGCGAGCGGGTCGCCCTGGAACAAGAATTGCGCCGTGCCATCGAGCGCAACGAACTGTCCCTATACTACCAGCCCAAGATCAGCCTTATCGATCAGGAACTGGTCGGCGCCGAGGCGCTGCTTCGCTGGCGGCACCCGACGTTTGGCGACGTGCCTCCGGAGCACTTCATCCCCTTGGCCGAAGAAAACGGCATGATCCTGCAGATCGGCGATTGGGTGCTGGAGCAGGCCTGCCAGCAGATGTCGGCCTGGAATGAGCGCTATGCGCCCTTCGGCCCGCTCTCGGTGAACCTGGCCGGCGCCCAGCTGCGCCAGCCCAACCTGCTGGGGCGCATCGAACAACTGCTCAAGGACAACCACCTGCGGCCGGGCTTCCTGCAGCTGGAGATCACCGAGAACTTCATCATGAGCCAGACCGAAGAAGCGCTGGAGGTGCTGCACCAACTCAAGCGCCTGGGGGTCCAGTTGGCGATCGACGACTTCGGCACTGGTTATTCCTCGCTCAGCTACCTCAAGCGCCTGCCCCTGGACTTCCTGAAAATCGACCAGTCGTTTGTCCGTGGCCTGCCGGACGACCCCCATGACGTAGCGATCGTGCGCGCCATCATCGCCCTGGGCCGCAGCATGCAATTCACAGTGATCGCCGAAGGCGTCGAAAGCCACGAGCAACAGGCATTCCTCGGCGCCGAAGGCTGCGAACAGATCCAGGGCTACATCGTCAGCCTGCCGCTATGCGCCGATGAGTTCGCCGCGACCTTTCTGCAGATGGGCGTTTCAGATTTTTCGGATAGCACAGCCGAGAATCCATCGTTATAATCCGCCGCCTACTGAGGGCCTATAGCTCAGTTGGTTAGAGCAGAGGACTCATAATCCTTTGGTCCACGGTTCAAGTCCGTGTGGGCCCACCAAATAAAAAGCCGCGCATTGCGCGGCTTTCGTGTATCTGGAGGTTGCGTTTCCAGCGTTCAAACGTGCTTCCAGCAAAGCTCGCAGAACACTCGGCACCCAGCTCCCCTGCCCATTCCAACGGATGCCAGCGCATTTACCGCAAAGGCCGGATCTGGGTCTTGCGCTCGTTGTAAAAGGTGCAATTGGCGGGGACGTCTTTGTTGACCAGGGACATCGCGCCGATGGTGGCGTTATCCCCCACCACCAGTTCGTCACCGATGATGCAGCTGTTAGCACCGACGCTGACGTTGTCACCGATCCTCAGGTTGTAGTGATCGAGGCCGAGGGTCTTGATTCCGACCGTCGTATTTTGCCGGATAAAGAAATTCCGACCGATCTTTGCATGGCCGGAAATCACCACTCCGGGTAGATGCGCAATGCGCAGCCCCGGGCCGATGTCTGCGCCCAGATCGATATCGACCCCGTATTTGAGGTTGAGTTTTTGTTGCATCCGACGTGCACGCGCAGCCCAGAATCCGCCCCGTCCATGCAGGTACTGGGCAAGCCGGAAAGAAAACAGGAAGCGCAGTTTGTTGTCTCGCCTGACCCGCCGGAGCATGTTGGAGATCAGGCCGATCCGGCTGCCCACTTTCTTCTTGTTGGATACTTCAACCCGCCAATACTCAAACAACTGGTCAAGAGTCACGCGTTCGGTCCTATGTGTTTCTGGGATTGGTCTTTGCAACACCATCAGCGCAGCACTTTGCACCCTTTGCAGGTCAGCTGGATCTGTCGGTAGTTGGCTGGCGCCAGCTGTGGCAGTTGCTCGAGGCAGGAGGCCGGGTCGTTGAGGGGCAGGTCCTTGAGTTGCGACATGTCCCGCTCCCACCACTTTGAAGCCAGCAGGCGATCAATCATTTCCGCTGAATAGCGGTAGCGGATCAGCTTGGCCGGCACCCCGGCCACCACGGCGTAAGGGGGTACATCCTGAGTGACCAGGGCGCGAGTGGCGATGATCGCCCCGGTGCCGACGTTGACGCCCTCCAGGACCATGGCGTCGCGCCCGATCCAGACGTCATTGCCGATGGTGCCGAAGTCGATGTGCGCGTCGTATTGCCAGGCGGTATCGGTGTACTGGAAGGGGTGGGTGCTCAGCCAGTCCGCAGGGTGGTTGTTTTTCTCCTGGCCAAGGATCACACCGGCACCGATCGAGCAGAAACGTCCGATCGAGGTCACCATTTGCAGGCAACTGTCACTTCTGATGTAGGTATGGGCACCGATCGACAGCTCGCCTCGAACGTCGATGTCGACATTGCCCATGCGTACGCCTTCTTCCAGCTTGAGCGTGGCTCGCTTGCCGATGGTCGAAACAGCGGTGCCAAACTTGAAACCATGCCGCCGGACCTGGCGATTCCAGTACCAATCCCTAATACCCAACACAACCTCCGACCATCGAAATATGCCTGCCCTGCACCCACGTGAGGCAACACTCACGGTGCAGCACATTACATCAGCAAGAGGAGATTTTGTTGGCACTTGACGCTTTGTTCAGGAAACAAAATGGGCGCCTGGCGCCTGGATTTCGGCGCCGTCCGATTGGCGCCGGAATCGATCAATTCCGAGGGCTCCGGACAAGGCCACAGCAGGCGCGCGAGCGCCCTTGCAGCCGCTGCGGTTGCCACTCACGCCGCACTCAAACACGCCTCCAGGCTGCGCCCCAGGCTTTCGCGCAGTTCACTGCCGCGACGGGCGATAAACACCAGTTGCACCGCCTGCTGTGCATCGCTGTTTTGCGCGGCGCTGAACTGGCTGCGCTGGCCGACATGTTGCAGCCACTGGGGAGCCTGGATGCCTTGCAGGTGCACCAGGCCCTTGACCCGGAATACTTGCGGCGGGATCTGCGCCAGCCACTGGCGAAAGCGCTCCGGGTCCAGGGCTTGCGGGCTCTGCCAGAGCCAGGATTCGAACAGTTGGTCGTGGCGGGTGGCGGCCGGGAGCATTTTCAATGAGCCGGCCTCGACCCGGTCGCTGAGCAGCAGGCTGTCGGGCAGTTCGGCGTACACCGTCTCGATCACCGGCACCCTCGCCCCCAGCTTGCTGCGTACCAGGGCCAGTTCCTGCGGGGCGAGCAGATCGGTCTTGTTCAGCAGCACCAGGTCGGCGCAGGCGACCTGGGCCCGGGACAGGCGGGCAAACTCCCCTTCCAGGCTGCTGTAACCGACCCCGTCGACCACGGTGAGCACCGCATCGAGCTGCAACTGGGCGCGCAGCTGTGGGTAGGCCAGGGTTTGCAGGATGCGCTGCGGATCGGAAACCCCGCTGCATTCGATGACGATACGCGTAAGGCGCGGGCTCAGCTGGCTGAGGCTGACCAACTGGGCCAGCAGGTCTTCCTGGACGGTGCAGCAGATACAGCCGTTTTGCAGGCTGTACACGGCGTCGGTCACCTCGGCGATGATCGCCGCATCGATGTTGAGCTCGCCAAAATCATTGACGATCACCGCCAGGCGCCCCGCGTCGTCGCGCTGGACCATGCGGTTGAGCAAGGTGGTCTTGCCGGCGCCGAGAAAGCCGCAGATCACCGTCACGGCAATACGGTTCATGACCCCTCTCCTTCCAATACCGGCGGTTTCCCGCGCCAGGTGGCTTGCAGCGGGGTGTCATCGAACAGCCCCTGCAAGTCGTACACCGGTTGGCCTTCCACCAGGGTCAGTTGCACCTGGGTGCGGTGGATATAGTTGCGCGCCGGCTGGGCGAACAGGTCGCGGTCGAGCACGATCAGGTCCGCCGACTTGCCCACCTCCAGGCTGCCAGTCAGGTGTTCCAGGCCCATGGCGTAGGCGCCGTTGCTGGTCACCACTTGCAGTGCCTGCTCCAGGGAGATCGGTTCGCCGAAGCAGTCAGGCTCCTGGTTCCATGGGTTCTGCCGGGTGACCATGGTCTCCAGTGCTAGCCAGGGGTCGATCGAGGCCACCGGCCAGTCGGTGCCCATGACCGCAATACCGCCCGCCGCCAGCACGCCCTTGAAGTCATAGATGCGCTTGAGGCGCTCCTGGCCGTAGCCGGAACGGGCGCCGGTGGCGAACGGCGTCGGGTACCAGGCCGCCGGGGAAAACTCGGCAATCACTTCCAGCTCGCGAAAGCGCTTGAGGTTGCCCGGGTGCAGCAAGGTGCTGTGGGCGCACTGATGGCGAATGCCGCTGAAACCATTGCGCCGGCGCGCCTCGGCCACCGCATCGAGGAACACGTCGGAGGCGCCGTCGCCGGTGCAGTGGGCAATCACCCGCAGGCCACGGCGGTCCATGTCGACCACCATGTCGGTGATGTGCTCGGGCGTCAGGTTGAGCTTGCCGCGCCAGCTCGCTTCCTGCGGCCAGGGGGTCAGCAGGTAGGACGAGCGCGGCTCCACCGTGCCATCAAAGTGGAACTTGACCGCGTTGGCACTGAGCCGCGCGCTACGGTAATAGTGCCGCTCGCCGCTGAGCAGCTCCCAGCGCCGGCGCACCGGGAATATATCGTCCTGCCAGCTGATGGCCGCTTCGATACGGACCGTCAGTTGGCCCTGGTCGTCGAGTTCCTTGAGGGCTTGCAGGCGCTGCTCGCAGACATGCACGTACTTGCTGGCCGTCACGCCGCGGGCGCTCTGGAAGTGCACGCCATCGCGGTAGGCCTGGCGCAGCACCTCCACCGGGGTCGGCGGCATGGCGGCGTGGATCATGGCGTAGGCGCCGTCGATCATCAGCCCGGTGGGTTCGCCCGTCAGTTCGTCGCGTTCCAGGTAGCCGTTGCGCGGGTCGCTGGTATGGCGGTCGATGCCCGCCAGCTCCAGGGCCCGGGAGTTGACCATCATGGTGCCCCACATGCGATCGAGCAGCGCGATCGGGCGGTCCGGCAGAATGCTGTCGAGCCAGGCGCGCCCGGGGGTCAGCCCGGCCTCGCGAAAGGTGTAGCGCACCCAGTACTGGCCATGAATCCAGCCATCGCCCGGGTGACTCTCGGCATAGGCCAGGATCGCCTGCTTGAGCTGCTCCGGGGTCGGGTCTTCGATGCCCACGTCCAGGTCGTCGCTGTAGCGCGGGGCCAGCGCCAGGTCCGGGTGGGTGTGCATATCGTGCAGGCCGGGCATGCAGAACGCTCCTTGCAGGTCATGCACCCGGGTCAGCGGGCCCTTGAACGGCAGCACGTCGCCGCGCAGGCCCACCGCAATCAGGCGGCCGCCACGAATCGCCACGCTTTCAGCCCAGGGCTGGGCCGGGTTCATGGTACGGATCCTTCCGTTATCGAGGATCAGGTCGGCAAACAGCCCACTGCTGGAGTGGGTCGATGTGAAGTTGTCGATGGCTGTCATGTGCGGCACCTGCTTTTTTCTAGGCAAAGGGAGGCCCTGCGGCGCGTTTTCGCGCCGTTGGACGAAGTCAGTCAGCGGGGGTGGGGCAGGCTCTAGCGGCCGGCCTCCAGGCTTTCGACGAAGCGTGCGATGCGCCGGCAGGCTTCGCTGAGGGCAGTGTCGGAAACCGTGAACGAAACCCGGACAAAGCCTGCGGTGCTGGCGCCGAACGCACTGGCATCGAGCACCGAGACACCGGTGGCACGGAACAGCTGCCAGGCGAATTCGGTGCTCGACAGCCCGGTGCCGCGCACGTCCACCAACATGAACATGCCCGCTTCCGGGACCTTGCACTTGAGCAGCGGCAACTGGCCCAGGCCGGCCACCACCAGGTCGCGACGCCGGCGATACAGCTCACGGGCCTGGCCGACAATCTGTTCGTCCAGCTCCAGCGCCTTCAGCGCCGCCGCCTGGATAAACCCCGGCAAGCCGTACAGCATGCACAGCAGCAGGTTATCCAGGTGCCCGACCAGCTCGGTGGGCGCCACCACCCAGCCAACGCGCCAGCCGGTCATGGCATGGGACTTGGACAGGCTGTTGAGCACCACGGTGCGCTCCAGCATGCCGGGCAAGGTGGCCACGCTCTGGTGGGGCCGGTCGTAGGTGAGCTGGCCATAGACTTCGTCGCTGATCACCCACAAGTCATGGCGCCGGGCGACCAGGGCCACCGCTTCCAGTTCTTCGAGGGTGTAGACGTTGCCGGTGGGATTGTTCGGCGTGGCCAGGGCGATGCCCCGGGTGCGCTCGGTGATCTGCGCCTCGAGGGCCGCCACGCTGAGGCGGAAATCCTCCGCCGCCGGCTGCGCGATCGACACCAGGCGCGCGCCGCTGGCCTGGATGCTGGCGGCGTAGGTCAGGTACATCGGCTCTGGCACCAGAACCTCGTCGCCCTGCTCAAAGAGGCACATGGCGGTGGCATACAAGCCGTTCTGCGCGCCGGCGACCACCGCGATGTTGTCTGCCGTCACCGGCAAGTCGAGCAAGGCCGCCTGCTTGGCGGCGATCGCCGCGCGCAGGGCCGGGCGACCGACCACGTGGGTGTAATGGGTGTCGCCTTCCTTCAGGGCCTGGACGGCGGCGGCGCAGATCGCCTCGTCGGTGGCGAAGTCCGGATCGCCGATGCTCAGCACAATCGCATCCTCGCCGCGCTCCTGGGCGTCGCAGGCTGCGTAGTGGATGTCCCAGGCACTGACGGTCTCGCCGCTGATGCGTTTGACCACGGATGAATACTGCATTAGCCACTCCTCGCCGGCCCTCGGCCAACGCTTAAATGAATTCAGATCTCAGGCCTGGCGCTGTGGCGTCTTGCCAATGCGGTTGAAGGCCTGCTCGATCACGATCGCCAGAATGATGTAGATCACCGCCACCACCAGCAGCGGCTCGTAGACCCGCAGGGTCTGGGCACGCACCAGGTTGGCCGCGCCCAGCAGGTCGGTGACCGCCACGGTGGACGCCAGGGCCGTGGCCTTGAGCAGCATCACGCTTTCCCCGGCCAGGGTCGGGCGCAGCATCTGCAAGGCCCGAGGCATCCACACCCGACGCAACACCAGCCAGGGCCGCATGCCATAGGCCCGGGCCGCCTCCAGCTCACCCCGCGGCACCGCGCGCAGACCGCCGCGCAGCACTTCGCCGACATAGGCCGACACGCTCAAGGTCAGGGCCAGGGCCACGTACCAGAAGCCTTCACGCAGGTACGGCCAGAACAGGCTGCCGCGAATCAGCGGGAAGCTGGCAAACACGCTGCCGACACCGTAGTAGAGGATGTAGATCTGCACCAGCAGCGGCGTGCCGCGCAACACGCTGGTGTAGAAACGCAGCCCGTTGGCCAGCAGCGGGTTGCGCGACAAGCGACCCAACGCCACGCCGACCGCCATCAGAAACCCCAGGGCGCCGGAAATCAGCAGCAACTGGAAGGTGATCCAGGCGCCACGGATCAGTTCGCTGGAAAAGTTGTTCAGCCAGTTGAAGTCCATGCCCGCCTCCTAGACGTGTCGTGGCATCCAGCGTTCGAAGCGCACTTCGAGCTGCCGGAACACCGAGCTGGAGACCAGCGTGATCAGGTAATAGAACGCCGCTACCGCGAGGTAGAACAGCAGGTAGTGTTTGGTCGACGCCGCCGCCTGGCGCCCCGCCGACAGCAGCTCGCTGTAGCCGACCACGCTGATCAGCGCGCTTTCCTTGACCAGCACCAGCCACAGGTTCGACAGCCCGGCGATGGCGAACGGCAACATGCTCGGCAGCACGATGCGCCGCAGCAGCAACAGGCGGTTGATGCCATAGGCCCGTGCCGCCTCGATCTGGCCATGGGGAATGGCCTGGATCGCGCCGCGGATGATCTCCCCGGAGTAAGCGCCCTGGACGATCCCCAGCACCACGATGGCCGCCATGAACCCGTTGACCTCCACCCCCGGCCGCCCCAGCTTGGCCATCAGCAGGTTGATCAGGTCGGTGCCGGCGTAATACAGCAGCAGGATCAGCAGCAGCTCCGGCACCGCACGGTACAGCGTGGTGTAGCAGTTGGCGCACAGCACCAGCCAGCGTGGGCCACGCAGCTTGACCATGGCCACCAGCAAGCCGATGGCCAGCCCGAGGATAAAGGCGCCCAGGGAGATACCCAGGGTTTTCACCATCCCCTGGGCCAGGGCCTGGAGCCAGCCCTCGGCAAAAAACAGCCGGTAGATTTCCGAAACAGTCATAAGCGCACCTGCCGGGGATGGACCTGTAGAGCGTGATTATTCAAGGGACGAGATATCGGTCTTGAAGTACTTGGCGCGAATCTTCTCGTAGGTGCCATTGTCGCGCAGGGCCTGCAAGGCCAGGTTCAGGCGCTCGCGCAGGGCATCGTTGCCTTTGCGCACACCGGCGCCGACGCCTTCGCCGAACAGTGGGTCCAGGGGCGCCACGCCTTTGCTGGCGAGCATCGCGTTGTCCGGGCTGTCCAGCAGCGGCTCGACCGCCAGTTGATCGGCCAGGAAGATGTCGATGCGGCCACTGCGCAGGTCGGCGAGGATGTCGTCCTGGTCGTTGTAGTAGCGCACGGTGGAGTGGGCGCCGAAGTACTTCTTGATGTACGCCGAGTGGGTGGTGGAACCCTGCACGCCGATGATCTTGCCTTTCAGGCCCTCGGGGGTGGGTTCGACCTTGAGGCTGGCGTCGGCCACCCACAGCGCGCGGGTGAAGAAGTACGGCTGGGTGAAATCAATCACCTCCTTGCGCTCCGGGGTGATCGACAGCGAGTTGAGTACCACGTCCACCTGCTGTGACTTGAGTGCCGGGATCAGCCCGTCCCAGGCCATTTCATTGAGCTTGCAGTCGGCCTGCATCTGCGCGCACACCGCGCTGATCATGTCCGGCTCGAACCCGCTCCAGGCGCCACTGCCATTTTTGTAGGAGAACGGTGGGTAGGGTTCCAGGGCGATGCCGAACACCACCTTGTCGGCGGCGAAAGCCGGTGCGCCGGCGCATGTCAGGACGCACGCCTGGAGCAGGAGCAACAGTGTCTTTTTCATGATGAAACCCTCGTTTTATCGATTGTTATTGTTGGGTCAGGCCGTTTGAGCCAGGTCAGCGGTTGTCCTGCGCCATCACAAATTGTCGGCAGCGTTCGCTGCGCGGATCCAGTAATACCTGGGCCGGTGGCCCTTCCTCTTCCACCTGGCCCTGATGCAAATACACCACCTTGCTCGACACATCCCGGGCAAACGCCATTTCATGGGTGACCAGGATCATGGTCCGGCCCTCTTCGGCAATGCCCTGGATCACCCGCAGTACCTCGCCCACCAACTCCGGGTCCAGCGCCGAGGTCGGCTCGTCGAACAGCATCACCTGGGGGCGCATGGCCAGGGCCCGGGCAATGGCCACCCGTTGTTGCTGGCCGCCGGAAAGAAAGGCCGGGAACACGTCGCGCTTGTCGATCAGGCCGACTTTCTCCAGCAGGTGCTCGCCGTGGGCGATGGCCTCCTTGCGGTCTTCGCCCAAGACAAATACCGGGGCTTCGATGACGTTTTCCAGCACCGTGCGGTGCGGCCACAGGTTGAAGCTCTGGAACACCATGCTCAGCCGGGTACGCAACCGCTCCACCTGGCGCGCGTCGGCAATCTGCGCCACGCCCCGGGCGTTGGTCTTCAACTTCACCTGTTCGCCATTGATGCGCAAGCTGCCGCTGCACGGCACTTCCAGCAAGTTGATGCAGCGCAGCAAGGTGCTTTTTCCCGAGCCGCTGGAGCCGATCAGCGACACCACTTCGCCTTCGTTGGCGCGCAGCGAAATCCCCTTCAGGACATGGTGATCGGCATAACTCTTGTGCAAGTCGTCAATCGCGACTACCGGGGTGTCCGGACTGTTTTTATTCACTGCTGCAGGCACGTCTGTGTCTCCCCTGGTTGCTCTGTTTGCGCGGCGCAAGCCCGCCGTCATTCGTCATCGCGGGCGGGAATCCACCACTCTTCGCCCCGCGCGGTGCGGATGTACTCCGGCCAGCGGAAGCGGTGCGGGGCCTTGAAGTCCGCCGGCAGCAACGGCGCCTGCCAGCGGCTGCCGCCAATCCCGCCGCCGGTGCGCTGTTCGAACTCGGCCTTGGCCGCGCCCAGCAGGTCGGCGTCGCCGAACAGGTCGAGCAAGGTGCAGGCAATGGTCTTGGCCGCGACATCGATCATCGGGTCGATGGTCTGGGCAATCCCGCCCAGGGCGTTGGAAACCCAGTCCGGGTAGACCGTGCCCGGCGGCGCGGCGAGCATCGGCCGGGCCACCAGCAAGCGCACGGTGGGGCAGTGCCAGGTGTATTCCGGGTAGTCGTCGGAGGTCAGGTAGTTCTGCCAGGCCGGCATTTGCAGGCGCAGCTGGCGCTCGCATTCCTGGGGGTCGATCAATTCCTCGATGGCCGGCAGGAAGGGTTTGTCCATCGGCGCAAGGCCCAGGTTGACCTGGATCTCGCGGGCAATGGCACAGGCCTCTTCATCCCAGCGTGGCGCGCCGATGGCGGCCAGGTTGTCGTAGGTGGACTGGGCCAGCACATGGTTGGGCAGCCCGCCGCGGGACTTGCAGACCCAGGTTTTTTTCCATTGGCAACCGGTGGCCATGGCGGCCGCAGCGGCGTTGTTGTCCATCACCTGGGAGATGGTTTCGGCCTGCTCGATGGAGTCGCAGCGCAGCAGGTACTGGATCTGCGACAGGTGCGGCGGCAGGTTGTCGGCGGTGGCCTGGCCGGCGGTGAGGATGGCCTCGTTGTAGCTCCACAGGCCGGTGAACGGCAGGGTCGAACGGCGCAGGCTTTCGTTCAGGGTGTAGAAGTGCACCAGGGCGTCGTTGGCCCCCGGCGCCCGGGCGGCCAGGTGGTTTTGCGGGATCGGGCTGTAGCGATCGGCGGCGATCCAGTTTTGCGGGTCGTCGCAGGTGAAGCTGTAGATGTAGGCGTAGGCAATACCGCAATGGGTATTCCAGGTGGTGGTGTTGTTCAGCGGCAGCATGTAGGTCGGGTGAAAGCTGATGGCCGCGTCCAGGTCATCGTAGTAACCCTTGGCCGCGTGCACCGGCTTGGAGGCGCGGAGTTTTTCCGCCGGCTCGCCGAAGAACTTGATGGTGCCCTGCAGGCCGAATTCGAGCATCGCCGCTTTTGCCGCCAAGGCCCCGCCCAGGGCGCTGATGCCCAGGGCCGAATGCGGGTCGGTATGCCCCGGGGCAAAACGCGACAGGCCGTCACGGGGCATTTTGCGGGTGGTCGCCGCCTGGCAGTTGCCGGGCACTGCGTCGTACTCGGCGTAGGTCGCCAGCACCGGGCCCGTGCCCTGGGTGAAGGTGGCGCAGAAGGCGGTGGGCATGCCGCCGCTGTTGTGCTCCACGGTGAAGCCTTCGGCTTCCAGCAACTGCACGTACCAGGCGCAGGACTTGTATTCGCGAAACGCCGGCTCGGCGTAATGCCAGATGATCTGATGCCAGTCCGACAGCTGCTGGCGATGGCGTTCGACCCAATCGAGGGCAAATTGCTTGTAGGGAGACATGCACACAACTCCAGGTGGTTTCGCGGCTGTTGGGTCAGGCCGAGAGAAAGGCTTGGGCGTCCACTTCGATCAGCACCGGCTGCCGGGTATCGGCCAGGCCGGCCAGCAATTCGCCCAGCGCTGCGCGTGCACTCACGCGGTGGTATTGCACGTGGCTGGCCCGGGCCAGGGCGGCGAAGTCCGGGGTCAGGATGTCCACCCCCAGCGGGGCGATATCCCGTGCGGTCATGTAGTCGCGAATCTCGCCGTAGCAGTGGTTGTTCCACAGCACCAGAATCACTCCCAGCCCGGCCTCCTGGGCCGCGATCAGCTCGGCGCTGGAGAACTGCGCCCCGCCGTCCCCCACCAGCGCCAGCACCGGGCGCCCCGGCATCGCCAGCTTGGCGCCGATGGCCGCCGGCAAGGCGTAGCCCAGGGTGCCGAA
>NZ_ATLP01000035.1:0-150417 GCF_000416215.1 Pseudomonas sp. CF161 | reverse complement strand
CGCGCAGGGTGTCGAGCAGCGCCTGCATCCGCCCTTGCTTGGGGTTCCAGCCCGCGCGCTCAGCCGCATTCACTGCGGCCACCCGCCCCTCGGCCCAGGCACCCACAGGCCGTTGCGGCAGGGCGTCGTGCAGCGCCTGCAAGCCCTGCCCGGCATCCCCCAGCAGGCCGATGTCGGCCCGCAGGGCGCCGAGAATCTGCAACGGGTCGATGTCCAGGCGAATCAGGGGTGCGTTTAGGCGCAAGGGCCCAAGGCCGAAGAAGTCGTAGTCGGTTTCCCCAAGTTCAGTGCCCACCGCCAGCACCACGTCGGCCTCGGCGATCAGCTCGCGACCATGGCTCGACGACTGCACGCCATCGAGCAGCAACGGGTGTTCCGGCGGCAGCAGACCCCGGGCGTTGGTGGTCAGCGCCACCGGTGCCTGCAAGCGTTCGGCCAGGGCGCGCAATGCACCCGCGGCGCGACGTGCACCGCCTCCGGCAAGGATCAACGGCTTGCGCGCCTGACTCAGCAACTGCACCGCGCTGGCGATGGCTTCGGCCGCCGGTGCGGGCGCCTGGGGCAAGGCACGGGGGCGCAGGTCGAGGTCGTCGGCCGGCATTTCCAGTACATCCAGGGGGATCTCGATATGCACCGGGCGCGGACGCGAACAGCCAAACAGGGCAAAGGCCCGGCCGAGCAGTTCCGGCAGTTCCTGTGGGCGTTGCAGGGTGTGGCTGAAGGCGCAGACCCCGGCGACCATGGCGCGCTGGTCGGGCATCTCATGCAGGTAACCGTGGCCCAGGCGCAGATGCTCGCGGCGGCTGGTGGTGGAAATCACCAGCATCGGCACCGAGTCGGCATAGGCCTGGCCCATGGCCGTGAGGATGTTGGTCATGCCCGGGCCGGTGATGATGAAACACACACCCGGCTTGCCGCTGGCACGGGCGTAACCGTCGGCCATGAAGCCGGCACCCTGTTCATGGCGCGGGCTGACATGACGCAGGGAACTGCCGTGCAACCCGCGATAAAGCTCGACCGTGTGCACGCCTGGAATGCCGAATACCGACTCCACGCCATAGCCTTCAAGCAACCGGACCAACGCCTGGGCACAACTGACCATGGGAGCTCCTCATCTTATTTTTATAAGTGGCCAGGCTCACCCGGAGCTGGCGCAGGCCCCTAGTATTGGTGAATGAATAATTACATCAATCGAATTTATTTTGCGTTAATGTCAAATTAAATTACCCAAAGATCAGCCGCCTTTTTGCCTGTCTGCCCGGGCTTGGAGGCACCCCATCGCTGCCAGGAGGTTGCATGCGTTACCCCTCGATGACCGCCCTGCGCGCCCTGGATGCGGTCGCCCGCCTGGGCAGCGTGACCGATGCCGCGCGCCAGTTGAACCTGACCCGCAGCGCCATCAGCCATCAGATCAACAGCCTCGAACAGAGCCTGGGCTTTGCCCTCACCGAACGCATCGGCCGTGGCATCGGCCTGACCTATCGCGGCGAATGTTATGCCCGTGAAGTGCACCAGATCCTCGCCGACATCCAGGAGGCCGGCCGCCGCTTCGAGGACCAGCAGATCTCGGGCAAATTGCGCATCAGTTGCAACCCGGGGTTCGCCAGCTTCTGGCTGTGCTACCACATCAACGATTTCCTGCGGCAGTACCCGCAGGTGCAATTGCAGGTGGTCACCCCTCGCGCACCGGACGACACCAGCGACCCGAATGCCGACCTGTTCATCGCCTATGGCATTGGCGACTGGCCGGACCTGCTGGTGGAGCAGATCGTCGCCCTGCACTTTTTCCCGGTGTGCAGCCCACGCCTGATCAACGCCCTGGGCGGCCTGAAAACGCCCCAGGAGCTGGCCGGCTTTCCGCTGATCCACATGAGCGACCAGACCGACTGGCGGGTCTGGCTGGCGGCGGCCGGGGCCTCCAGCATCGACGCCGGCAGCGGGATCATTTTTTCCGACGCCCATTGCGCCCAGTCGGCCTGCATCGCGGCCCAGGGCGTGGCCATCGGCGACAACCTGCTCAGCGGCGATGCCCTGGCGCGAGGCCTGCTGGTCAGGCCGTTCGAGATTGCCATCAACCCGTTGCGCGGCTACTTCCTGGTGGTCGACCCGACCAAGGCCGAACGCTCGGTGGTGCAGGCCTTCAGCACCTGGCTGAAAAACCAGTTGCTGGCCACCACCCAGGGCATCAGCGACAAGCCGCCGATCAGCAGTTGAGGCACGGCAATGGGCAATTACGCTCACCAGTGAGGCGCAAATTCTTCGATTGATGGGCTGTTTTACTTTGCCGAGAATGGCCCGCCATCACTGCCGAGGAAGCCCCCCATGCGTGTCCAACACCAGCCCTTGCTGGCCCGCAGCCCCTGCACCCGCCGGGACCTGACGAGCTTGCATTACGGCGAGCCCGGGCGGGGCACAAAGGTCTACCTGCAAGCCAGCCTGCATGCCGATGAACTGCCCGGCATGCTGGTGCTGCATCACCTGCGCCAGCGCCTGGACCGGGCCCTGGCAGCGGGCGCGATCCTCGGGGAAATCGTCCTGGTGCCGATGGCCAACCCGGTGGGCCTGGAGCAGACCCTGATGCACGATGCCATGGGCCGCTTCGACTTCAACAGCGGGGAAAACTTCAACCGCCGCTACCCCGACCTGGCGGCGTTGATCGGCGACGGCCTCGAGGCATGCCTGGGCCAGGACGCCGCGGACAATCGGCGGCTGATTCGCCAGGCCATGGGCCAGGCCTTGCAGCAGTGGCCGGTCACCAGCGAGCTCGACTCACTGCGGCGGGCCCAACTGCTGCTGGCCCATGACGCCGATGTGGTGCTGGACCTGCACTGCGATGCCCAGGCCGTCCTCCACCTGTACGCCGAAACCCCTTACTGGCCACAGATCGCACCCCTGGCGCGCTACCTGGGCGTGCACGCCAGCCTGCTGGCCAGCGGCACCGGCGCCGGCTCGTTCGACGAGGCCTGCGGCCAACCCTGGTGGCGCCTGGCCGAGCGCTTCGGCGAGCGCTTCCCGATCCCCCTGGGCTGCGCCAGCGTGACCCTGGAGCTGCGGGGCGAAGCCGATGTCGAGCACGAGCTGGCACAGAGCGATGCTGGGCAGCTCTTCGCCTACTTGCAGCACTTGGGGGTGGTGGATGGCGAGGCCCCGGCAATGCCGGCGCTGCTACACCCGGCGACGCCTTTTGCCGGCTCGCTGACCTTGCGTGCACCCTGCGCCGGGCTGGTGGTGTTTCTGCATAAACCCGGGGCCTGGATCAACCACGGGGACCCGGTAGTGGAGCTGATCGACCCAGTGTCCGGCGCGACCCAGGTGGTGCGCAGTTCAACCTGCGGCGTGATGTACATGCGTTCTGCCCTCCGTTTCGCCGCCTCGGGCGTGGAGCTGTGCAAGATCGCCGGTGCCGAACCCCTGCCGGACGGGGTGCAGGTCTCGGCCTGACGCTGGGGCCTACGTGAACCAGGCGTCACTCTCCAGGAACGGCCCAGCCCCAGGCCGAGGCGAAACCCCGCCCATGAAAAAGCCGCGCAATGCGCGGCTTTTTACTTTGCGGTGTCAGCCCTTACTTGGGCAGCGCATAGGCGATCACGTAATCGCCCCGGTCCGTCGACTGACGGGCGCCACCGGCGGTGAGCAGGATGTACTGCTGGCCGGTTTTCGGCGACACGTAGGTCATCGGCCCCGACTGGCTGCCCACCGGCAGGCGGGATTTCCAGATCTCATTGCCGTTGCCGGTGTCGAAGGCGCGCAGGTAGAAGTCCTGGGTGCCGGCGAAGAACAGCAGGCCGGATTGGGTGGCCAGGGAGGCGCCCAGGGTCGGCATGCCGATCGGGATCTGCATGTGCATGCGGATACCCATCGGGCCGGTGTCCTGCACGGTGCCCACCGGCACCTGCCACATCAGCTTGCGGGTCTTCAGGTCGATGGCCGACATGGTGCCGAACGGGGGTTTCTGGCACGGAATGCCAGCCGCCGACAGGAAGCGTTCACGCATGGCGCCAAACGGCGTGCCGGCCTGGGGCACCACGCCCATTTCGATGCCGCTGGCACCGGCGGCGATCTTGTCCCGCGGGATCATGTAGTTGGCCAGGCCCAGGCGCATGTCGTTGACGAACATGTAGTTCGTGTTCGGGTCCACCGACACGCTGCCCCAGTTCATGCCCCCCAGGGAACCCGGGAATTGCAGGGCACGGTCCAGGCCCGGCGGGGTGTAGACGCCCTGGTGGCGCATGCCCTTGAACTGGATCCGGCACATCAACTGATCGAACGGCGTGGCCCCCCACATATCGGCTTCGGTGAGGGTCTGGTTACCGATCGACGGCATTTCCACGGAGAACGGCTGGGTCGGCGAATAACGCTCGCCCGGCACATTGCCCTGGGGCACCGGCCGCTCTTCGACCCGGGCAATCGGCTTGCCGGTCTCGCGGTTGAGCAGGAAGATCTCGCCCTGCTTGGTGACCTGGGCCAGCGCCGGTTGCACGCCACCCTTGTCGTCCGGCACGTCGTACAGCAGCGGCTGCGCCGGCAGGTCGAAGTCCCAGAGGTCGTGGTGGGTGGTCTGGAAGTGCCAGCGCACCTGGCCGGTCGCGACGTCGAGGGCGACGATGGAGGAACTCCACTTGTCATCGAACTCGGTCCGCTCACCCGCGAAAAAGTCCGGGGTCGCGTTGCCGGTCGGCAGGTAGACCAGGCCCAGCTTGGGGTCATAGGACATGGCCGACCACACGTTCGGCGTACCGCGGGTGTACGTCTCGCCCGCCGGTGGCCGTTTGGTGGTGTTCGGGTTGCCCGGATCCCAGGCCCAGACCAGTTCGCCGCTGCGCACGTCGAACGCACGCACCACGCCCGGTGGTTCGCCGGTGGAGAAGTTATCCGCAACACGGCCGCCGACAATCACCACATTGCCCGCCACCAGGGGGGTCGAGGTCTGCTGGTAATAACCGGGTTTGACTTCACCCATGTCGGTTTTCAGATCGACCGTGCCCTGGTCGCCAAAATCGGCGCAGGGCTTGCCGGTTTCGGCGTCGAGGGCGATCAGGCGGGCATCGATGGTCGGCAGGAACAGCCGTTTGACACAGGCGCTGGCCGCCACGGGCTGCGCGGTCCCGGTTGCCGCGCTGCTGTCGAAGTAACCCAGGCCACGGCAACGCTGCCAGTTCGGCGCGCTGCCCTTGGGGTCGAACTTCCAGCGCTCGGCACCGGTGTCGGCGTCCAGGGAGAAGACTTTGCCGTAGGCGGTGCAGACGTAAATGTTGTCGCCGACCTGCAATGGGGTGTTCTGGTCTTCGGCGCCAGAGCCGTTGCTCTCGGGAATGTCGCCGGTGCGGAAGGTCCAGGCCACTTGCAGCTTGTCGATATTGCCTTTGTTGATCTGGTCCAGCGCGGCAAAGCGGTTGCCCGCCGTGGTGTTGCCCCAGTGCGCCCAGTCTTTCTGCTCGGTGCCCGGAGCCACGGGGGTTACCGCCGGCTCAACGCTGGCCTTGACCACATGGGTCGGCACAAACATGTAGGCCAGGGTCGCTACCACGCCAAGGCCGAGCACACCGGCCAGGCCATAGGCGCCACGGCCGGCGGTCGCGCCGGAAGCCCGCACCAGGGTCGGGTAGATCAGCGCCACCACCAGGCCGATCACGGCGAAGGTCAGGACCCGCGACACCAGCGGCCAGTATTCCAGGCCGGTGTCCCACACCGCCCAGATCGCGGTCAGCACCAGGGCCACGCCATAGAGCCAGGCACCGCGGGGGTTGCGGCGCGCGATCAGCAGGCCGGACACCAGCATCGCCAGGCCCATCAGCAGGAAGTACCAGCTGCCACCCAGAGTCACCAGGTAGCCACCGCCACCGGCCAGGCCAAGCCCGATCAGTGCGATCAGGACACCCAGCCCCAGCAGCAGCCATTTGCTGCCGGCGGCAGCTCCAGAGTTGTTCATGTCGGAAATTTCTCCCATCTTTAACGTGGGCGAGAGAATGTACTACCTAGTTACTTATGACAACTTGTCGCAGCCAATTTGTGGCAAAAAATGTCATGAGCGGTTTCAGATTAGCCATAAAGCCGCAGTACCGACGGCCAAAATAAATTCCAACGCTCATCAACACAGAATATTTATTCAGCGAGGCGTTTCCCCCTACGCAATGCTTCACCCCGTAGAACTGCGCGCAGTTACAGCGTCAGTAGCACAGCGAGCGTCGGTGCCGGCGAGGCGGTAACATGCTCGCCCACCGATTCCCGCGCCGGAGCCCACCGTGTCTGAAAGCCGCCCTCCCGTCCTCGACGAAATCGATCGTCAACTGATTGCCGCCTTGCAGATCAACGCCCGCGAAAGCGTGGCCATGCTGGCCCGGCAACTGGGCATCGCGCGGACCACCGTGACCTCGCGCCTGGCCCGCCTGGAAAAAGCCCGGGTCATCACCGGGTACGGCGTGCGCCTGGGGCAACGGGTGGTCGATGGCGGCCTGCAGGCGTATGTGGGCATCAAGGTCCAGCCGCGCTCGGGCAAGGAAGTGCTGCGCCGCCTCAGCGCCATGGCCCAGGTCCAGCAGCTGTGCGCGGTCAGCGGCGAATTCGATTATGTGGC
This sequence comes from Pseudomonas sp. CF161, assembly GCF_000416215.1. Taxonomy (NCBI): domain Bacteria; kingdom Pseudomonadati; phylum Pseudomonadota; class Gammaproteobacteria; order Pseudomonadales; family Pseudomonadaceae; genus Pseudomonas; species Pseudomonas sp. CF161. Next base: position 143,843 of record NZ_ATLP01000035.1, on the reverse strand, counting down.
CTGGCTGCGCACCGACTCGCCGGAACAGCTCGACCAGTTGCTCGACCAGATCGGCAGCGTCGACGGCGTCGAAAAAACCACCACCTCCATCATCCTCAGCAGCAAAATCGACCGCGGCCACCCCCTCTGATCCCTGTAGCCCCTGCCGAGCAGCGCGTAGCTGCGCTGGCCCGAATCGGCGCCCAAAAACAGTCAGGTGTACACCCATCACCTGACAGCACCACCCCCGCCCCAGCCACCCCGCCTCGTCATTAATTCACCTAAGTTCGTCATATCGCCTGATATGAATCCAAAACGACGACACTTTGCGTCTTATTTACGTGCGTTACGCTCCCTAGAATGGCTGCCAGCTTTTTCTATACTCAGCGCTCTGCGTGAGCCGCCAGCCAGGTCCCGCCATGAACAAGAACAATCGCCATCCTGCAGACGGTAAAAAACCGATCACCATTTTCGGTCCGGACTTCCCTTTTGCCTTTGACGACTGGATCGAACACCCCGCCGGCCTGGGCAGCATTCCCCAGGCCAACCACGGGGCCGAGGTGGCCATTGTCGGCGCCGGTATCGCGGGCCTGGTGGCCGCCTACGAACTGATGAAACTGGGCCTCAAGCCCGTGGTGTATGAAGCCTCGAAGATGGGCGGACGCCTGCGCTCCCAAGCCTTTGAAGGCGCCGAGGGCATCATCGCCGAGCTGGGCGGCATGCGCTTCCCGGTGTCGTCCACCGCCTTCTATCACTATGTCGACAAGCTCGGGCTGCAAACCAAGCCCTTCCCCAACCCGCTGACCCCGGCCTCGGGCAGCACCGTGATCGACCTCGAGGGCCAGACCCACTACGCCCAGAAACTCGCCGACCTGCCGGCGCTGTTCCAGGAAGTGGCCGACGCCTGGGCCGATGCCCTGGAAGACGGATCGCGCTTCGGCGAGATCCAGCAAGCCATTCGCGAACGCGATGTGCCACGCCTCAAGGAACTGTGGAACACCCTGGTGCCGCTGTGGGACGACCGCACCTTCTACGACTTCGTCGCCACCTCCAAAGCCTTCGCCAAGCTGTCCTTCCACCACCGTGAAGTGTTCGGCCAGGTCGGCTTCGGCACCGGCGGCTGGGATTCGGACTTTCCCAACTCGATGCTGGAAATCTTCCGCGTGGTCATGACCAACTGCGACGATCACCAGCACCTGGTGGTCGGCGGCGTCGAGCAAGTGCCCCTGGGCATCTGGCGCCATGTGCCCGAGCGTTGCGCGCACTGGCCCGAAGGCACCAGCCTCAGCTCGCTGCACAACGGCGCACCGCGCACGGGCGTGAAACGCATCGCCCACGCGGCCGACGGGCGCTTTGCGGTGACCGACAACTGGGGCGATACCCGGGAATACGCCGCGGTGCTGACCACTTGCCAGAGCTGGCTGCTGACCACCCAGATCGAGTGCGACGAAACCCTGTTCTCGCAAAAGATGTGGATGGCCCTGGACCGCACGCGCTACATGCAATCGTCGAAAACCTTCGTCATGGTCGACCGGCCATTCTGGAAGGACAAAGACCCGGAAACCGGGCGCGACCTGATGAGCATGACCCTCACCGACCGCCTGACCCGTGGCACTTATCTGTTCGACAACGGCGACGACAAGCCGGGGGTGATCTGCCTGTCCTACTCGTGGATGAGCGACGCCCTGAAAATGCTCCCGCAGCCCGTGGAAAAGCGCGTGAAGCTGGCCCTGGATGCCTTGAAAAAGATCTACCCGAAAGTCGACATCGCCGCGCGCATCATCGGCGATCCGATCACCGTGTCCTGGGAAGCCGACCCGCATTTCCTCGGGGCCTTCAAAGGCGCGCTGCCGGGCCACTACCGCTACAACCAGCGGATGTACGCGCACTTCATGCAGGACGATATGCCGGCCGAACAACGCGGGATCTTTATCGCCGGCGACGATGTGTCCTGGACCCCGGCCTGGGTCGAGGGCGCGGTACAGACCTCCTTGAATGCGGTTTGGGGCATCATGAAGCACTTCGGCGGGCAGACCCACGCCGAAAACCCGGGCCCAGGCGATGTGTTCCACGAAATCGGCCCCATCGCCCTGGCCGAATAGTCGACACCCGCCCTCGCGGGCCCGCTTGCCAGCCGCACCGCTGCCAAGCCGGCCCCGCGGTTGATCAGGAGTAATCCCCATGCGCGTAGCGCTTTATCAGTGCCCGCCACTGCCCCTGGATGTAGCCGGCAACCTGCAACGCCTGCAGAACATCGCCATGGAAGCCAGCGACGCCGACCTGCTGGTGCTGCCCGAGATGTACCTCAGCGGTTACAACATCGGCCCCGAGGCGGTCGGCGCCCTGGCGGAAGCCCAGGACGGCCCGTCGGCCGAACATATCGCGGCCATCGCCCGGGCCGCGGGCACCGCGATTGTCTATGGCTATGCCGAGCGCGCCGAGGACGGGCAGATCTACAACGCCATCCAACTGATCGATGCCCAGGGCCAGCGCCTGTGCAACTACCGCAAGACCCACCTGTTCGGCGACCTCGACCGCTCGATGTTCAGCGCCGGGGCCGACCAGTTCCCGCTGGTGGAATTGAACGGCTGGAAACTCGGGTTCCTGATCTGCTACGACATCGAGTTCCCGGAAAACGCCCGGCGCCTGGCCCTGGCCGGTGCCGAGCTGATCCTGGTGCCGACGGCGAACATGCGTCCCTACGAGTTCGTTGCCGAAGTGACCGTGCGCTCCCGGGCCTTTGAAAACCAGTGCTATGTGGCCTACGCCAACTACTGCGGCAACGAGGACGAAATCCACTACTGCGGCTTGAGCAGCATCGCCGCTCCCGATGGCACCCTCAGCGCCCAGGCCGGGCTCGACGAAGCGCTGATCAGCGGCGTGCTGGACCGGCAATTGATGCTCGACTCCCGGGCGATCAATCGCTATTTCGTCGACCGCCGCCCCGAGCTTTACGACGACCTGAACAAGCGCTGATCCCGGGTTATCCGCTAGCATGAGCGCTTCTCTGTTCTGGAAGTGCTCATGCCCGCGCTGAACCACCCCCACCTGCCCCACATTGAAACCCTGGCCAACGGCCTGCGGATTTCAGTGCGCCATGCCCCCCATTTGAAACGCTGCGCGGCGAGCGTGCGGGTCAATGCCGGCAGCCACGATGTGCCTCCGGCCTGGCCTGGCCTGGCGCACTTTCTGGAACACCTGATGTTTCTCGGCACTGAGCGCTTTGCCGCGCAGCAAGGGCTGATGGCTTATGTGCAAGGCCACGGCGGGCAGGTCAACGCCCAGACCCGCGAGCGCAGCACCGAGTACTTTTTCGAGTTGCCCCCCGCCGCCTTTGCCGGTGGGCTGGAGCGCCTGTGCGACATGCTGGCCCACCCGCGCCTGGCCGAAGACGATCAACTGCGCGAGCGCGAAGTGCTGCATGCGGAATTTATCGCCTGGTCCCGGGATGCCACGGCACAACGGCAGTTTTCGCTGTTCGACCGGCTGTCCGCGGCCCATCCGTTGCGCGCCTTCCATGCCGGCAATCGCTACAGCCTGCCGGTGCCGCGCCCGGCCTTTCGCCAGGCCCTGGGCGAGTTCTATCAGACCTTCTACCAGGCCGGGCAAATGACCCTGAGCCTGGCCGGCCCGCAACCGCTGCAAGTGCTGCGAGCCCTGGCCGAACGTTGCGGCGGCGAGTTCGCCCAGGGCACGCCCGTGCTCCAGGAGCTGCCGCCCGGTTTGCAGGCCGACGGCCCCGGGATCTATCCCCGGCAGGACGGCCGTCATCTGGACCTGCTGCTGTGCGCCGAGTCGTTGCCCGAGGGTGCCGCAGAGGCCCTGGAGGTGCTCTGTATCTGGCTGGCGTCGAGCAAGCCCGGGGGCCTGGTCGCCGAATTGAAAACACGCGGCCTGATCGACGGTCTCAAGGCCGCGCCGCTGTATCACTTTGCCGGGCAGGCCGTGGTGCATGTCGACATCGGCTTGACGCCCCAGGGCCTGGAACAAACGCCGCTGATCCGCCAACAGGTGCAGGACTGGCTGGGCTTTTTTGCGACGCAGACCGACTGGCCGAAACTGAGCGCGGAATACGCGCGTCTGCAACACCGCCGGCAACAGGTCGCGGGCGCGTTGGAACTGGCACGGTTCGATAGCGAGCAGCGCCAGGGCGCCTTGACCGGGCAAGGGCTGGCTGCCCTCCAGGCCCTGCTCCAGCAACTGCAAGCCAAGACCGGCGAGCCCCTGGGGATGGCCTGGCAACTGCCGCCTGCCAATCCGTTCCTGACCACCGAAGCCGAGCCGCCACGCGCCGGCCTGATTCGCGGACAAACCAGCAAGCACCGCGGGCTGCGCACCTTTGCCCAGGACCGCAGTCGTGGCCGGCTCGAGCTGCCGGCGCTGAACGTCAGCCAGGCCCTGCCCGAGGATACCGGCGAGGCCGCGTTGTACCTGCGCTGGCGCCTGCACCAGGCGGCTCCGGCCGGGCTGCTGCCGGCGCTGGTGCGCAGCCTGCACGAGCTGCAAGTGGATGCGCGCCAGGCCGGGGTGGAGGTGACGCTGCACGCCAATGGCCAGGACTGGCTGCTGAAAATGACCGGCCATCCGCAACCGCTGCCGGCGATTCTGACCCAGGTGCTCAAACAGCTGAGCCAGCCCGTCGCCGCCACGTGGCTGAGCAGCGAGCCGGCCGCCGCGCCGCTGATCCCGATCCGTCAGTTGCTCAAGGCCCTGGCCGAGCCGCAGTGGGAATCCGCCGCAACCAATGATGCCGCAGCCCTGCAGTTACTGTGGGACGGCGCCCGCTGGGACGGGCTGGGCCTGGGCCTGCCCGAAGCGACGCAAAACGCGCTGAAAAGAGCCCTGGGCAAGATGCCCGGCAGCCCCGACAGCGCCCTGGCAGACGTCACGCACAGCGCGACCGGCTACCTCTGGCAAACCCTCGACTGCGACTCCAGCGAACACGCGCTGCTGCTGTTTTGCCCGGCGCCGTCGACCCGTGTGGAAGACGAGGCCGCCTGGCGTCTGCTCGGCCAGCTGTGCCAGGCGCCCTTCTATCAGCGCCTGCGGGTCGAGCTGCAACTGGGTTATGCGGTGTTCAGCGGCGTACGCCAGATCAACGGGCGCACCGGGTTACTGTTTGGCGTGCAGTCGCCCGGTGCTCCGGTGCCCGAGATCCTCGAACACCTCCGGCAGTTTCTGCAGCAGCTGCCAACGCTGCTGGCTGAACTTGACCCCGTGGAACTGGCCTCCCAACGCCAGCGTCTGGCGGCGCAATTCGACCCCGCCGGCCTGGGGCTGACCCAAGCCGCCGAGCTGCTATGGCACAGCGCCCAGGCCGGCCATCCGTCGGATTATCTGCAGCAATTGCAGCCCGCCATCGAGGAGCTGTCGGTGGCCGCACTGCAGGATGCAGCCCGGCGTCTGAATCATGCCGAAGGCGGCTGGAGGTGCCTGGCCACCGGGGTTTGCCCGGGCGCACCGTGGCAGGTGCAGCGCTGATCATTACCGTGGCGGTAAAGGGCTTTCTTGCACAGGGGCAGGTCAGGACCGGGGGCCATTGAGTAAGATAGCTCCCTAAGCATCTGAACATCTCCGGCCGGAGGTGGACTATATGTAATGCAGTCACCCGTCCCACCCACTTGAAGGAGCGCTTCCATGTCCTGGTCCAAACCTGCTTACACCGACCTGCGTATCGGCTTCGAAGTCACCATGTACTTCGCCAACCGCTGATTGCTGTGCCCGGGCAACCGCCTTGCAGGAAGCCCGGAAACAGAACCCGCAGTGCAACGCCTCGGCTCGCCGGGGCGTTTTTTTGTTGTGTCTTGCCCTGATGGAGCCACCATGTTTGTCCAGATTCTAGGTTCGGCCGCCGGTGGCGGTTTTCCGCAGTGGAACTGCAACTGCGTGAATTGCGCAGGCTTTCGCGCTGGCAGCCTGCGGGCGCAGGCGCGCACCCAATCGTCGATCGCGATTTCCGATGACGGCGTGAACTGGGTGCTGTGCAACGCCTCGCCGGATATCCGCGCCCAGCTCCAGGGCTTTGCCGCGATGCAGCCGGGCCGGGCCCTGCGCGATACCGGGATCAGCGCGATCATCCTCATGGACAGCCAGATCGACCACACCACCGGCCTGCTCAGCCTGCGCGAAGGCTGCCCGCACTCGGTCTGGTGCACCGACATGGTCCATGAAGACCTGAGCACCGGTTTCCCGCTGTTCACCATGCTCAAGCACTGGAACGGCGGGCTGGACTGGCACCCCATCGAACTCGGCCAGCGCTTCAGCATCCCGGCCTGCCCCAACCTGCGCTTCAGCCCGCTGCCGCTGCGCAGCGCCGCCCCGCCTTACTCGCCGCACCGTTTCGACCCGCACCCCGGCGACAACATCGGCCTGCTGGTCGAAGACCTGCGCACCGGCGGCACCCTGTTTTACGCACCGGGGCTGGGCCAGGTCGACGCCTCCCTGCTCAAGATCATGGCCAGCAGCGATTGCCTGCTGGTGGACGGCACCCTGTGGGACGACGATGAAATGCAGCGCCGTGGCGTCGGCACCCGCACCGGGCGGGAAATGGGCCACCTGGCGCAAAACGGCCCGGGCGGCATGCTCGAGGTGCTGGAGCAGTTGCCGAACCAGCGCAAGGTGCTGATCCACATTAACAACACCAACCCGATCCTCGACGAAGACTCCGCCGAACGTGCCGAATTGGTACGCCGAAAGGTGGAAGTGGCTTACGACGGAATGAGTATTGAGCTGTAGGGCGAATCGCGAGCAAGCTCGCTGTACGGGCTCTGCATCCACTGTGCAGGAGCGGGCCTGCGCGACCTTGCACCCGCAGCCCCCGGAGAACCGCAATGACTGACACCGCACTGTCCCCCGCCGAGTTCGAACAGGCCCTGCGGGCCAAGGGCGCCTATTACCACATCCACCACCCCTATCACGTGGCGATGTATGAAGGCCGGGCCACCCGCGAACAGATCCAGGGCTGGGTCGCCAACCGTTTCTATTACCAGGTCAACATCCCGCTCAAGGATGCCGCGATCCTGGCCAACTGCCCGGACCGGGAAATCCGCCGCGAGTGGATCCAGCGCCTGCTGGATCACGACGGCGCCCCCGGTGAAGACGGTGGCATCGAAGCCTGGCTGCGCCTGGGCCAGGCCGTGGGCCTGGACCCGGATCAACTGCGCTCCCAGGAACTGGTACTGCCCGGCGTGCGCTTCGCGGTGGATGCCTACGTCAACTTCGCGCGGCGCGCCAGTTGGCAGGAGGCGGCCAGCAGCTCGCTCACCGAACTGTTCGCGCCGCAGATCCACCAGTCGCGCCTGGACAGCTGGCCACAGCATTACCCGTGGATCGACCCGGCCGGCTACCAGTACTTCCGCACCCGCCTGGGCCAGGCCCGGCGCGATGTCGAGCACGGCCTGGCCATCACCCTGCAGCACTACACCACCCTCCAGGGCCAGCAGCGCATGCTGGAAATTCTCCAGTTCAAACTGGACATCCTTTGGAGCATGCTCGACGCCATGAGCATGGCGTACGAGCTGCACCGCCCGCCTTATCACAGCGTCACCGAACAACGGGTCTGGCATAAGGGGATCACCCTATGAGTTTTGATCGCAGCAAGGTTCCGCACTGGCGACCCGGCTACCGCTTCCAGTACGAACCGGCGCAGAAAGGCCATGTGCTGCTGTACCCGGAAGGCATGATCAAGCTCAACGACAGTGCCGCGCTGATCGGTGGCCTGATCGACGCTGAGCGTGATGTGGCGGCGATCATCGCCGAACTCGACGCCCAGTTCCCTGGCGTGCCTGAGCTGGCGGACGATATCGAGCAATTCATGGAGGTCGCCCGTGCTCAGCACTGGATCGAACTCGCCTGATACCGCGCGCCTGCCGCCCAAACCCGAGGTTGGCCTGCCGTTGTGGCTGCTGGCCGAACTGACCTATCGCTGCCCGCTGCAATGCCCTTATTGCTCCAATCCGCTGGATTTCGCCGAGCAGGGCAAGGAGCTGAGCACCGAGCAATGGCTCAAGGTCTTTCGTGAAGCCCGCGAGATGGGCGCCGCGCAGCTGGGGTTTTCCGGGGGCGAACCCCTGGTGCGCCAGGACCTGGCCGAGCTGATTGGGGAAGCGCGCAAGCTGGGGTTTTACACCAACCTGATCACCTCCGGCATCGGCCTCACCGAGCAAAAGATCAGCGACTTCAAACAGGCCGGGCTCGACCATATCCAGATCAGCTTCCAGGCCAGCGACGAGCAGGTGAACAACCTGCTGGCCGGCTCGAAAAAGGCCTTTGCGCAGAAGCTGGAAATGGCCCGCGCGGTCAAGGCCCACGGCTACCCGATGGTGCTGAACTTCGTGACCCACCGGCACAACATCGACAAGATCGACCGCATCATCGAGCTGTGCATCGCCCTCGAAGCCGACTTCGTCGAACTCGCCACCTGCCAGTTCTACGGTTGGGCGCAGTTGAACCGCGTCGGCCTGCTGCCCACCAGGGAGCAGTTGGTGCGTGCCGAACGGGTGACCAACGAATACCGCGCCAAGCTCGAAGCCGAGGGGCATCCGTGCAAGCTGATTTTCGTCACCCCGGATTATTACGAAGAGCGCCCCAAGGCCTGCATGAACGGCTGGGGCAATATTTTCCTGACCGTCACCCCGGATGGCACCGCCCTGCCCTGCCATGGCGCGCGGCAGATGCCGGTGCAGTTCCCCAATGTGCGCGAGCACAGCATGCAGCACATCTGGTACGACTCGTTCGGCTTCAACCGTTTTCGCGGCTACGAGTGGATGCCCGAGCCTTGCCGCTCCTGCGACGAGAAGGAAAAAGACTTCGGTGGCTGCCGCTGCCAGGCGTTCATGCTCACCGGTGATGCGAGCAATGCCGATCCGGTGTGCAGTAAGTCGGCGCATCATGGGATGATCCTCCAGGCTCGCGAAGACGCCGAGCACGCCACCCAAACCATTGAACAACTGGCCTTCCGCAATGAACGAAACTCACGCCTCATCGCCAAGGGCTGAGCCCTTCAGCGCCGCCCAGGCAGTGGCCGCCGGGGTCGACTTCAGCGAATTGCGCCTCGGCGCCCAGGGCCTGTTCTGGAACGAATATCGCCCCGCCGACGCGGCCTGCCGAATCTGGCACTGGCAGCACAACCAGGCCCGGTGCCTGACGCCCAAGGGCTTCAGCGTCAGCAGCCGGGTCTATGAATACGGCGGCGGCGCCTTCTGCCTGAGCGATGACGGGCTGGTGTTCGTCAACGACGCGGACCAGCAGCTGTACCGCCAGTCCTTGCAGGGGGAAACGCCCACTGCGCTGACCGCCGGGGAATGCCGCTACGGCGACCTGCAATTCGCCGCGGGCAAGGTCCTGGCGGTCGAGGAGCACCTGGACCGGCACCGGCTGGTGGCCATTGCCCTGGCAGATGGCAGTCGCCAACTGCTGGCCGAAGGCGCGGACTTCTACGCCGCGCCCACCTTGAGCAGCGACGGCCAGCGCCTGGCCTGGATCGAGTGGGATCGGCCCCATCAACCCTGGACCGCGACCCGGCTGATGGTCGCCGAGCGCCTGGCCAATGGCCTTTGGAGCGCGCCGCGCTGCCTGGCGGGCAATGACACGCAAGAGGCCCTGCAACAGCCGCGCTTCGATGCCAGCGCTCGCCTGTATGCCCTGACCGATCGCGGCGGCTTCTGGCAACCCTGGGGCGAATCGGCGGATGGCTTGCAGCCGCTGCCCAGCGCCGCTGCCGATCATGCCCCGGCGCCTTGGCAACTGGGCGGTTGCAGCTGGCTGCCGTTGGGGGGCGAGGCGTGGCTGGGGAGTTGGACCGAGGCCGGTTTCGGCCGCCTGGGCCTGCGCTGGCAGGACGGCACGCAACAGGACTTGAGCGGCAACTACAGCCGCTTTCGCAGCCTGGCGATGGACCAGCAGTTCATCTACTGCATCGCCGCCTCGCCGGTCAGCCCGTCGGCGGTGATCGCCATCGACCGTCACAGCCAGCAGGTGCAGGTGCTGGCCGGTGGTATGGCGCCGCTGCCCGCAGAGCAGATCAGCCTCCCGCAGACCCTGAACTACCCGAGCGGCCAGGACCAGGCCCACGGGTTCTTCTACCCGGCCATGGACAACGCTGCCTCGCCGCCGTTGGTGGTGTTCATTCATGGCGGCCCGACCTCGGCCTGCTACCCGATACTCGATCCACGTATCCAGTACTGGACCCAGCGCGGGTTCGCCGTGGCCGACCTCAATTACCGGGGCAGCACCGGTTACGGCCGGGCCTATCGCCAGGCCCTGCACCTGCGTTGGGGTGAGGTGGATGTGCAGGATGCCTGCGCCGTGGTCGAGCATCTGGCCGAGCGAGGGCTGATCGACCGCAACCGCGCCTTTATCCGCGGCGGCAGCGCGGGCGGCTACACCACCCTGTGCGCCCTGGCATTCGCCGATGTGTTTCGCGCCGGCGCCAGCCTGTATGGCGTCAGCGATCCCCTGGGCCTGACCCGCACCACGCACAAGTTCGAGGGCGACTACCTGGACTGGCTGATTGGCGACCCGGAGCAGGACGCCGAGCGTTATCGCGCCCGCACACCGCTGCTGCACGCAGGCAATATCCGGGTGCCGGTGATTTTCTTCCAGGGCGAGTTGGACGCAGTGGTGGTGCCGGAACAGACCCGCGACATGCTCAAGGCGCTGACGGACAACGGCATCGCCGCCCAGGCCCACTACTACCCGGACGAGCGCCACGGCTTTCGCAAGGCGAGCAACCAGGCTCATGCGCTGGAGCAGGAGTGGATGTTTTATCGGAAGGTCATGCAAGGGTTGGACTGAATCAAGCGTTCAGCCCGACTGCCGCAATGCGGCAAGCCCGCCCCTGGCATCAGGGGCGGGCGGCGGCTTCAGCGCTTGGCGATGATGTACACCGCATGCACGATGCCCGGGATATAACCGCACAGGGTCAGCAGGATATTCAGCCAGAACGCGCCGCCGAACCCCACTTGCAGGAACACCCCCAGTGGCGGCAACAGAATAGCGATGATGATGCGGATAAAGTCCATGGGCAGCTCCATAACGGCAATTGGCTCACACGAGCCTTACAGCTAATCGACCCGCGCCGCTCGGCAGGGTTCAGTCAATTTGCCCTAACTGCTCAGGCTGCCGATCAGCCACAGGCCCTGCGCCACCGACCTGCGAGTCGATTCACGCGAGTATTTCCAGGCCATGCTTGTGCACGATGCTCAGCAGCTTGAGCGCCATGCCGCTGGGATGTTTGTCCCCGGCCTCCCACTGCTTGACCGTGGACGCGCTGGTGTTCAGGTACCGTGCGAACACCGGCTGGCTGACGTGGTTGCGCTCGCGAATCGCCTTGATCTGCTGCGCCGACATCGCAGCCGGAACCACCGCGATGCAGGACTCATCGAAGCGGCGCAGGGTGGTCTTGCTGATCGCGCCAATGGCGTGCAGCGCACTGGCCGATTCGTGGATCGACTCCAGGGCCTCGCTGTTGAATTTCCTAGTCATGCTTGATCTCCACAAAAGCGTTCATTTCCAGCATCTGCTGCACTTGCCAGTCGTCCAGGCGGTCATAGGCCCTGGCCAATTCGCGGAAGGCCATCAGCTCCTTGAGGCTGATGTTGCCCCGGTCCTGCTTGGCGAAAAGAAACTGATACACCCAATAACGCCGCCCCCTGGCCAACACGATCGAACGATGGCGGTTGGCGTTCAGGCGTTTTTTCCAGATTCCGCCGCCGAGGTCGTCAGCTTGCCCGAGCAGCATCTCGCTGAAGGCTTGCCGGAGCGAACTGTCGCTGATCAAGGCCTTGTTGGCGGCGGCCGTGAACCCCCTGGTTTTGAATAGTCGGACTTTCATGGTGTCCCTTCCGCAGAAAAACTACCACCAAGTGGTAGATTTTTTCAAATCGAGCCGCCCAACGGCGCCCCGCCCCGACCTCGGCGAATCCGTGCCGAGTGCTTCAGGCAACCCGAAACAGGGCCCCGCTTCAAGTACCACAAAGGGTTCTGCAAAAACCCGAGACAAAAAAACGCCCCGTGCGAAAAATCGGACACGGGGCGACGCGTTATTACCGCGAGACGGTTCAGGAATTCTGTCAACGCAAGGTCGGATGCGGCCCTGAGAGGTAGTCCAGCAAACGGAACAGGGTCGGCGCCAGGCCACTGCAATGGGGAATGCCGGCGCGGATCGCCTGGTCATCCTCGACGGTATCCGGCCGGGCCTGGTGTTCGGCATTCAGCCAGGCCTTGGGCCGGGCCTGGAGCAGCGCCTCGATACTGTGCCAATCACTCTGCATCAGGCACTGCAGGGCAATGGCCCGTTCCTGCCAGATAAACCCCTGGTTGGCGCAGGCCGCCGAGCGATACAGCGGCAACGCGCCCTTGGGCAGCTCGAAGCTCTCACCGTGCCAATGAAAAGCCATCAGCCGTTCCGGCAATGCCAGGCCCAGGGGCGAATCCTGGGCATGGGGGTATTTTTCCACCGGCCACCAGCCGATCTCCCGCGATGCGCTGGTGTGCACTTCAGCCCCCAGCGCCTGGGCCAGCAGTTGGCCGCCCAGGCCAATGCCCAATACCCGCTTGCCCGCGGACAGCGCCTTTCTGATCAAGCGCTTTTCGGCGCCCAGCCAGGGAATCTGTGGTTCATCGTGAACGCTCATCGGCCCGCCCAGGGCGATCAGCAAATCGAAACTGTCGAGCCGCGGGATTCGCGCCTGGGCATAGAGATGGCAGATGTGCACGGCACTGGCACGTTCCAGCAGCCATTGGCTGATACGGCCCGGGCCGGCGGCCGGGGAATGTTGCAGAATCAGCACCCGCATCAGACCGCCACTCCCTTGCGACACTGCAATTGCGCCGTGCGCACCCGAGAAAACGCACGCGCCAGGCGCAGCAACATTTCATCGATATTGGCCTTGCTCACCGTCAGCGCCGGGGTGAAGCGCAGGCAGTCAGGCTGGGGCGCGCTGAGCAGCAAGCCTTCGTGACGCGCGGCCTTGACCAGCGCCTGGGCCGAGTCGTCGGACAGGCTCAGGCCCCAGAACAACCCGTGCCCACGCAGCGCGCCCTGGGCGTGACGATGGGCCAGGCGCGCCAGGCCTTCGCGCAGGTACTGGCCGGTGTCGCGAACCTGTTCGAGAAAACCGTGCTCCAGCACGGTGTCGAGGACCGCCAGCCCGGCCGCACTCATCAACGCGTTACCGTGATGGGTGCCATCGAGTTCGCCCACCTCGAAACAGCAGGCCTTGCCCCGCGCCAGCAACGCCGCCAACGGCACGCCACCCCCCAGGCCCTTGCCGAGCACGGTGATGTCGGCGCGGACACCGTAGACCTGCTCCGCAAGCAATGTCCCGCAACGCCCGATGCCGGTCTGCACTTCATCGAGAATCAGCAGGATGCCCAGCTCACGACACAGCCGCTCGACGCCCTTGAGGTAATGCTCGGTGGCGGGAATCACCCCAGCCTCGCCCTGAATCGGTTCCAGCATGATCGCCACGGTGTGCGCGTCCACCGCGGCATGCAGCGCCGGCAGGTCATTGAACGGCACATGGCTGAAACCTGGCAGCCGGGGTTCGAAGCGGTTGCTCTGGTTCGGGCTGGCCGAGGCCGACATCGCCGCAAACCCGCGACCGTGGCAGCTGTTGCTGGCGGTGATGATCTGCGCCGCGCCGCCGCGATGCAGTTGACCCCACTTGCGCGCCAGCTTGATCGCCGCCTCGCAGGCTTCGCTGCCACTGCCCAGGAGGTACGCCTGGTCACTGCCGGTGCTCAGGCATAGGCGTTCGGCGAGCTTGAGCATGCTGCGGTTGTAAAAACCCGAGCCGGGGTTGATCAGCGATTGCGCCTGGGCGGCCAGCGCCGTGACCAGGGCCGATGGGCTGTGGCCCAGGCTGTTGGCGGCCGCGCCCTGGGTGAAGTCCAGGTAGGCGCGGTCTTCGTTATCCCAGAGCCAGGAACCCTGCCCCCGTACAAACACCGGTTGCGGCCGCTGCACGCTGGGCATCAGGCGCTCGCTGCTGCGCTCGTCAGCGTTGGCGGGCAGGCAGAAATCAGCGGCCAGGTCGTCGAGGCTGGCCGGCTTGCGCCGCAGATTGAACAGATTCATGCGCGCAGCCCTTCCAGCGGCAGGCCGAGCAACCGTGAAGACCAGTCTTCGACGCGGCCGGTGCGCATACGTTTGATTGCAATATCGCGCCAGCGCGAAGCGAGCGCCGGGCAGTCCACCAGTTTTTTCAAGCCGGCATGCTCCAGAGGTTCCTGATAAAAACAACGCAGGGCCCAGGCCACGGTCAGGCCGGGATAGCTGCGCTGGATCAGCTCGAACGGCTGGTCGGCGCTGACGAACCCCGGCTTGAGCACCCGGTAGAACCAGCCGCAGCGGCCATTGTCCTGGGCCTGTTGCGGCAGGCTCGGGATGCCCCAGCGGTGGCTCAGGCGATAGCAGGGGGAACGGGGCTGGCTGATCTGCAGCAAGGCGCCGCCCCAGCGAAACATGTCGCCCAGGCACACCTGCTCTTCCGTCAGGCCATGGGTGGAGAGGTTTTCGCCAAAGGCCGGGGCGCACCAGTCGATCTGTGGATAACGCTTGCGCCAATAGGCGTAGTGCTCGGCAGGGTAATGATGCAGGGCACGCTCGGGGCCGGTATGAAAGCGCGGATCACCGTGCTCATCGCTGCCCAGGCCTTGCGGCCATAACCAGAGTCGATTTGCAACCGGGTGTTTATCCGTGTCGCTGATCAAACCCTGGCCGAGGTTTTTTGCCTTGCCTATGTAAACGCCCTCCACATAAACCGTATTCATCGCGCTCTCTGGCCCTGTAAGCCTTGTGAATAGGGGTTAGACTAGGCTTCTTGGCGGCACTCGGCCATTTCGATTTTCCAGCATTTTTGATAAGTAAAACTTATGGATTTCAAGCAACTGCGTTATTTCGTCGCGGTCTATGAAGAAGGCCACGTGGGCCGGGCCGCGGAACGTCTTTCCATCTCCCAGCCGGCGCTCTCGCAGCAGATCCGGCAACTGGAACAGAACCTCGATGTCAGCCTGTTCGAGCGCAGCAGCAAGCGCCTGTTGCCGACCCTTGCCGCGCACACGCTGTATAACCATGCCCTGCCGCTGCTCGATGGCATGCAACGGGCGCGCGAGGCCCTGGGCAACTTTCGCGGCCAGGCCTTGCGGACCCTGGCCATCGGCGTGTTGCAGACCGTGCACACCAGCCTGGTGCCGCAAATGCTTGAGCGGGTGCGCAAGGCACAGCCCCATCTGGTGGTGCAGATCTATGAATTGACCGGCCTGGAAATCGAGCGCCGCCTGCTCAATGGCGCGCTGGACATCGGCATCAGCTACCTGCCGCCGCGCCAGGCCGGATTGCACGGCGTGTCACTGTATGAAGATGAACTGACCCTGGTCATCCCCGCCGACCACCCGCTGCGCGAATTCAAGAAAGTGTCCATCAGCCAGGCGGCCGAGTTGCCGATGCTGCTGCTTGGCGAGGAGTTTCAGGTGCGGCAGATCTGGCAGGCGCAACTGGCCAGCCTCGGGCGCCGCCCGCAAGTGCAGGCCGAGTTGAACAATATGGCGGGGATTCTCGATAGCCTGCCCCATACCCGCCTGGCGACGGTGCTGCCGGGGCGCTCACGCCAGGAACACGGCAATAAGGATCTGCTCTGGAAACCGCTGAGCGAACCCAGGGTGCCGCTGAAAGTGGGGTTGGTGTGTCGCGACGTGCAGCGTCAGCAAGGCACATTGGAGCTGCTGCGCAGCCTGCTGGAAGACGTGATGAATGGCCCGCAAGGACGCTTGCCCGGATCCGCCGCCCTGGATGGGCTGGGCTGAAGAGCCCGAAACAAAAAACCGGGCAAAAGAAAACCCCGCCGAAGCGGGGTTTTGCAGACTGTTTCCCTGACATCCTTTTCACTCCGCCATCCTGGCAGAATCCTACGTGTCCGTGTTTTGCTTTTGCGCTTCCTGCGCGACGTCCATGTGAAGTAGATTAGCTCTGGATCCAATCTGTCGGTAGACGTAAACAGCAGCACGCAATGTAAGAGAATGCTTACATTGCGTCCTCAGCCTCAGAACTGCGCAGCGTCCAGCAGGAACAGTGATTCACTGCCCGCCTTGACCGACGCGCTCAACGAGTGAATCCGCGGCAACAGGCGAGCGAAGTAGAAACGCGCGGTGCCCAGTTTGCTGGCGTAGAAGTCTTCCTGCCCCTCCTTGCCCAGTGCGGCCTTGGCCATCAACGCCCACATGTAGGCATAGGCCGTGTAACCAAACGCTTGCAAATACTCGACCGAGGCCGCGCCGATTTCGTTGGGGTTGCTCTTTGCCCGATCCAGCAGCCAGGCCGTCAGGTCGTCGAGCACAGCCACGGCGTCATTCAACGGCTTAGTGAATTCCCCCAGGTCGCTGCTGGCGGTCGCGGTGAAATGGCGGATCTCATCGGCGAACAACTGATAGAACGCACCGCCGTTGCCGACAATCTTGCGCCCTACCAGGTCCAGCGCCTGAATGCCGTTGGTGCCTTCGTAAATCTGAGTGATGCGCACATCCCGCACCAGTTGCTCCTGGCCCCACTCGCGAATGTAGCCGTGACCGCCGAAAATCTGCTGCCCGTGCACCGTGGTTTCCAGGCCCAGATCGGTAAGGAACGCCTTGGCCACCGGGGTCAGCAAGGCCACCAGGTCTTCGGCGCGTTTGCGCGTGGCGGGCTCTTCGCTGAACTTGGCGGTGTCCAGTTGCATCGCCACATAGGTCGAGAACGCCCGGCCGCCTTCGTTCGAGGCTTTCATGGTCAACAGCATGCGGCGCACGTCGGGGTGGACGATGATCGGGTCGGCCACTTTGTCCTTGGCTTGCGGGCCGGTTGGCGAACGGCTTTGCAGGCGATCGCGGGCGTACTCGACGGCGTTCTGGTAGGAACGCTCACCCGAGGCCAGGCCCTGGATACCGACCCCCAGGCGCTCGTAGTTCATCATGGTGAACATCGCCGCCAGGCCTTTGTTCGGCTCGCCCACGATGTAGCCGACTGCCTCGTCGAAGTTCATGACACAGGTGGCCGAGGCCTGGATGCCCATCTTGTGTTCGATCGAACCGCAGGTCACCGGGTTGCGCGCGCCCAGGCTGCCGTCGGCATTGACCATGAACTTGGGCACCAGGAACAACGAGATACCCTTGGGCCCGGCCGGTGCGTCCGGCAGCTTGGCCAGCACCAGGTGGATGATGTTTTCGGTCAGGTCGTGCTCACCGCCGGTGATAAAGATCTTGGTCCCGCTGACCCTGTAGGAACTGTCCGCCTGCGGCTCGGCCTTGGTGCGGATAATGCCCAGGTCGGTGCCGGCATGGGGTTCGGTCAGGCACATGGACCCGGCCCAGACACCGGCGTACATGTTCGGCAGGTAGGTCTCTTTCAGTTCTTCGCTGGCGTGGGCGTTGATCGACAGGCAAGCCCCGGCGGTCAGCATCGGGTACAGGCCAAACGACAGGCTGGCGGAGTTGACCATTTCCTCGACCTGGGCCGACACCGCCTTGGGCATGCCCATGCCGCCATAGGCGGGGTCGCCGCCGACGCCAACCCAGCCGCCCTCGGCATAGGTCTGGTAGGCCTGGGTGAACCCCTGGGGCGTGGTCACCGCGCCATTGCTCCAGTGGCAACCTTCTTCGTCAGCGCTACGGCTCAGCGGGGCAATGCTTTTGCCAGTGACTTTGCCGGCTTCCTCAAGAATGGCCTCGACGGTTTGCGCATCGACCGTTTCGGCCAGCGCAGGCAGCTCGGCCCAGAGTTTGGCGACCTCGAAAACTTCATTGAGGACGAAGCGCATATCGCGCAGGGGCGCTTTGTAGTCAGCCATGGCAAACCTCGCAAGATCTAAACAAGAGGGCCGAAACAGGCCCCAATAACGAAAACCGAAGTGTAACCTAACAACTTTTGTGACACATAGGGTCAACTAGTGACCTTTTTGTTAATTTTAGTCACGCGCAATTCCGGGCATGATAAAGCCCGCACCAGGCGGGCTTTCAACGGCTTGATTGATCAGGTTAAAGCGCGAACAACTCCGCTGGCAGCTGCATCAGGCAGTCGCTGCCGGCTTCCACCGCCGCCCGATGAGTTGCAGTACGCGGCAGCAGACGCTTGAAGTAAAACTCACAGGTCGCAAGCTTGGCCGTGCAGTAATCCCGGTCACCCTCGCCGGCCTCGAGCTGCGCCTGAGCCACCAGGGCCATGCGCAACCAGAGGTAGCCGAGAATGATGTAGCCGCTGTACATCAGGTAATCCAGGGCGGCGGCCCCCACTTCATCGGGATTCTTCAGCGCCGCCATGCCCACCTGGGTGGTCAGTGTGCCCCACTCCTGATTCAGGCCATTGAGCTGGGCAACATAGGCCTTGAGCTGCGGGTGCTCGCCCTGGGCCTGGCAGAACTTGTGCACGATCTTGGTGAACCCCTGCAGCAGCTTGCCCTGGCTGCCAAGGACCTTGCGCCCCAGCAGGTCCAGGGCCTGGATGCCGTTGGTGCCTTCATAAATAGGGGCGATACGGCAATCGCGAACCAGTTGCTCCATGCCCCATTCGCGGATAAACCCGTGGCCGCCAAACACCTGCATGCCGTGGTTGGTCACTTCCAGCCCGGTCTCGGTCATGAACGCCTTGCAGATCGGGGTAAGGAAGGCCAGCAGATTCTCGGCCTCCTGGCGCTGCTCCGGGTCCGCGCCGAGGTGGGCCACGTCCAGCAGTTGCGCGGTGAAATAGGTCAGCGCCCGGTTGCCTTCGTTGAAGGCCTTCATGGTCAGCAACATGCGCCGCACGTCCGGGTGGACGATGATCGGGTCCGCCGCCTTGTCCGGGGCCTTGGGCCCGGTCAGCGAGCGCATCTGCAGGCGGTCGTTGGCGTACTTGATCGCACCCTGGAAGCTCGCCTCGCCCAGGCACAAGCCCTGCATCCCGGTGCCCAGGCGCGCATGGTTCATCATGGTGAACATGCAGTTCAGGCCCTTATTGGCCTCGCCGATCAGATAACCCCTGGCCCCATCGAAGTTGAGCACACAGGTGGCCGACGCCTTGATGCCCATCTTGTGCTCGATGGAGCCACAGCTGACCCCATTGCGCTCGCCTGCCTCGCCTTGGGCGTCAGGCACGAACTTGGGCACGATGAACAGCGAAATGCCCTTGGTCCCCGCCGGCGCGTCCGGCAGCTTGGCGAGCACCAGGTGGATGATGTTGTCACTCAAATCATGCTCGCCGGCGGAGATGAAAATCTTGCTCCCGGAGACCGCATAACTGCCATCGGCCTGGGGCACGGCGCGGGTCTTGATGATGCCCAGGTCGGTGCCGCAATGGGCTTCGGTCAGGCACATGGTGCCGGTCCACTGGCCGCTGGTGAGTTTGCTCAGGTAGGTGGCTTTCTGCTCGCTGGAGCCGTGGGCGTGGATCGCCGACATCGCGCCGTGGGTCAGCCCCGGGTACATGCCCCAGGACGTATTGCTGGAACCGACCATCTCGCTGATGACCAGCCCCAGGGACTGCGGCAAGCCCTGGCCGCCGTAGCTCGGGTCCGCCGCCAGGCCGTGCCAGCCGCCTTCGACGTACTGCGCGAAGGCCTGCTTGAAGCCCTTGGGGGTGGTGACCACGCCATTTTCGAAGTGGCAGCCTTCCTCGTCCCCGGAGCGGTTCAACGGCGCGAGTACGTTCTCGCAGAACCTCGCCCCCTCTTCGAGGATCGCGTCGACCATGTCCGGGCTGGCGTCGGTCGCGCCCAGGGCCGCGTAGTTGGCGTGGAAGTCGAACACATGGTCGATCAGAAAGCGCATGTCGCGCAGCGGGGCTTTGTACTCAGGCATGGTCGTGTCTCCGGCAGCAGATAACCCACGCTACTGCTGCCCACCAGGCCTGCCAATCACAGTCCAGACGCTGAATGCGCCATCATCACTCAACCCGCAGCGCTGTCCATGCGCACCGCGCCACGGCGGTTCTGACCGAAGGCGATAACACAGTTACGGCCGGCGCCCTTGGCGTTGTACAGGGCCTGGTCGGCGGACTTGAGCACCTCTTCCGGGGAGCGATGCTCCACCAGGCGTTCGGCCACACCGATGCTGACCGTCACCGACACACTGGAGGCACCGGCGCCCGCTCGGCGCTGGCGACCTTGATGATCGTCCTGGGGCCGGCTGTCCTGGTTGCGCAACTGGATGTTGTAGCTGGCAATCGACTCACGGATCACCTCCAGGTGCGGCATGCATTCCTCCAGGGTCTTGCCGGCGAACACCAGGGCGAACTCCTCGCCGCCATAGCGGTAGGCGCGCCCGCCGCCACTGATTTTCGACAGTTTGCTGGCCACCAGGCGCAGCACCTGGTCGCCGACATCGTGGCCGTGGGTGTCGTTGAATTTCTTGAAGTGGTCGACGTCGCTCATCGCCAACACATAGTTGCGACCCAGGCGCTGCATGCGCTCGTTCAAGGCGCGGCGCCCCGGCAGGCCCGTCAGCTCATCGCGGAACGCCATCTGGTACGCCTCATGGGCCACCGCAGCGGCGATCATCAGCATCACCTGGCTGCACATGATGTTCAGGGTGAACGGCAGGATGAAGGTCTTGGGCAGCATCCAGAACAGCCCGAGCAAGCCCACCAGTTGCGCCGCGTGCAGCGGCCGTGGATTGCGCCAGTACTGCACCGCCAGCAACAGGAACGCTGCCAGGAACACGGGGTAGGACAGCTGGATCAGGCTCATCCAGGCGCCATGCAGCGCCGGCCAGCGGATTTCCGCCAGCCAGTTCAACAGCGCCTGTGGGTAACTTTGCTCAAAGCCCAGGGCCACGCTGCCAAACGCCAGCAGCACGGCAAACCGCGCCACCATGTCCTGGAACAGGTGGGTGCGTTCCTGCCAAGCGGCAAACAGCCCGAACAGCAGCGGCAACAACAGGCACACCAAGTGAAAGACCACCGCCGCGTCCTCACGGACCTTGCCGTTGTCGCGGTAGTAGTCGGTCTGGGTATCGAGCAGAAAGTAGGCGATGTACACCGTGACCATCAGGAACAGCTCGCGCTGGCGTCGATAAACCGCGCAATAAGCGCCGCCGAGCAGCAGCACCAAGGTCGGCAGGACGTTGAACAGCGAGGTGAAGAAGACGTTGAGATCCTTGACGTAGGCAGCCGCGAGCCCCGCAAGCAACAGCAGCAAAGACGGTAAAAAGTGACTGAAACGTACAGCAGAAGAACGCGGCAAGGGTAAAGCTCCGACGCGGCTAATCAGTAGGTGGCATTGTGCCTGCATTGCACGCAGTTAAGCACAATCAATGTGACAGACATCACATTGCCACCTCTTTAACGGCAGGCAAGACATTCTTCTTAGCGTTTTAGTCAGGAATTTTATTGGCAAGTCGCCAGGCATAAAAAAGCCGCTTTCCCCGAAGGAAAAGCGGCCTTTTAATTGACGCCGGTAAGGCTTAGTAGCCCAGGCCGAAGTCTTCTTCTTTCATGTCCATCAGGTTGTTGGCGCCCGACAGCATGGTGGCCACATGAGTGCGGGTACGCGGCAGGATGCGCTGGAAGTAGAAGCGCGCAGTCTGCAGCTTGGCGGTGTAGAACGCCTCTTCGCTGGTGCCGGCAGCCAGTTTCTCGGCAGCCAGGCGCGCCATGTCGGCCCAGAAGTAAGCCAGGCAGGCGTAACCGGAGTACATCAGGTAGTCCACCGAGGCGGCGCCCACTTCTTCACGGTCTTTCATGGCGGCCATACCGACCTTCATGGTCAGCTCGCCCCACTCTTTGTTCAGCGCAGCCAGCGGTGCGACAAACTCTTTGACAGCCTCGTTGCCTTCGTTGGTCTGGCAGAACTTGTGGACGATCTTGGTGAAGCCCTTCAGCGCTTCGCCTTGAGTCATCAACACTTTACGGCCCAGCAGGTCGAGGGCCTGGATACCGGTGGTGCCTTCGTACAGCATGGAAATGCGGCTGTCGCGAACGTTCTGCTCCATGCCCCACTCGGCGATGAAGCCGTGACCGCCGTAGATCTGTACGCCGTGGTTGGCGGACTCGAAGCCGACTTCAGTCATGAAGGCCTTGGCGATTGGCGTCATGAACGCCAGCAGCGCGTCGGCTTTCTTCTTCTCTTCTTCGTCCACACCGTATTTGACGATGTCGACCTGTTTGGCGGTGAAGTAGACCATTGCCCGGTTGCCTTCGGCGAACGCCTTCATGGTCAACAGCATACGGCGTACGTCAGGGTGCACGATGATCGGGTCGGCGGCCTTGTCCGGCGCTTTCGGGCCAGTCAGGGAGCGCATTTGCAGGCGATCGCGAGCGTATTTCAGGCCGCCCTGGAAACCGATCTCGGCGTGGGCCAAACCTTGCAGGGCGGTGCCCAGGCGCGCGGTGTTCATAAAGGTGAACATGCAGTTCAGGCCTTTGTTCGCCGGGCCGATCAGGAAACCGGTGGCCGCGTCGAAGTTCATCACGCAGGTGGCGTTACCGTGGATGCCCATCTTGTGTTCCAGGGAACCACAGCTCACGGCGTTGCGTGCGCCAATCGAACCGTCGGCGTTGGGCAGGAACTTGGGAACGATAAACAGCGAGATGCCTTTGGTGCCCGCTGGGGCATCCGGCAGGCGGGCCAGAACGATATGGACGATGTTGTCGGCCATGTCGTGTTCACCGGCCGAGATGAAGATCTTGGTGCCGGAGACTTTGTAGGAGCCGTCGGCCTGAGGTTCGGCCTTGGTGCGCAGCATGCCCAGGTCGGTGCCGCAGTGCGGTTCGGTCAGGCACATGGTGCCGGTCCATTCGCCGGAGACCAGCTTGGTCAGGTAAGCGTCTTGCTGTTCAGGCGTACCGTGCTCGGAGATGGTGTTCATCGCACCATGGGACAGGCCTGGGTACATGCCCCACGACCAGTTGGACTCGCCCACCATTTCACTCACGGCCAGACCCAGGGACTCCGGCAGGCCTTGGCCACCGTGCTCTACGTCATGCGCCAGGCTTGGCCAGCCGCCTTCGACAAATTGTTTGTAGGCTTCTTTGAAGCCAGTCGGGGTTTTAACGCCGGACTCGCTCCAGGTGCAGCCTTCGATGTCACCCACGCGGTTCAGCGGAGCCAGCACCTGCTCACAAAACTTGGCGCCTTCTTCGAGAATGGCGTCAACCATGTCCGGAGTGGCGTCTGCGCACGCCGGAAGGCTCTGATAGTGCGCTTCGTAGCCGAGCAGTTCGTCACGAACGAAGCGAATATCACGCAAGGGGGCCTTGTAGTCAGGCATAGCGATAAACCTCTGCTGATGTAACCGGGAATGAACAACCGCGTGGATTTATTATGGCGGTCAAACAGTTGTTTGAAACATACGTTTACGCCTAATTCTTGTCAAGCACCGCGCAACCGCCATTCGTCATCACGCCGCTGAACGCCGCGCAGGCAAAGGCCGGCGGCGAATGCCACGAAAAATGTCAGGCCACGAATGAAGTAGCGACGCAGGCAGGCAGCGCTTGAAAGACAGGAAGGGAGAAGCGGCGCAGTCTGGCCCGCCCCTTCTGAAGGAGCAGGCCGGCGCGGGGATCAGGCGTAGGTATCGATCAATGTACCGAGCATTTCATCGCTGGCCTTGGCGATTTTCACACCCAGTTCGGCCTGGACCTTGCCCATGGACATCTCGACCATGCTCGACTCCAGATCCGACTGCTGGCTGCGGTCCACCGAACGCAAGCGGTCGACCTGGACGTCGGAAGACTGGCTGGTGACGGAGCGCTCGATGGTGGTATTGGCGATCTGGCTGGCGGCCTGATCGACACGGTTCTGCCCGGTCTGAATGCTGCTCAGACCCGCGTAGAAAGCGGTATTCCCTGAAATTTCCATGGGAGGACTCGACCTGATTAAGGATGAACGACGCTCATTGAAGCAGACCCGTCAAAAAAACACCCGTCAAAAACACTAATGGCCATCTGCCCTGTCATAGGCAAAATCTAGTCCAGCAGGTCCAGCTGCAAGTGTTCGGCCACCGCCTGGGCGCTGAGAGGCTTGAGCTTGGGCACTCGACCCAGGCACGGGGCCGGCAGGCGTTCAGCCAGGGTGGCGAGGTTTTCCTCCAGACGGGAGGTCTTGGGATCGATGATATTGGCCACCCAGCCGGCCAGTTGCAGCCCGTCCCGGGCGATGGCTTCGGCGGTCAGCAGCGCATGGCTGATGCAACCCAGCCGCACCCCCACCACCAGAATCACCGGCAGGTCCAGGGCCATGGCCAGGTCCGACAGGTTGTCCTGGTCAGCCAGGGGCACACGCCAGCCGCCCGCGCCTTCGATCAGGGTGAAATCGGCGCCCCGGGCCAGGATCTGGCGCATGGGCAGCAGCAATGACTGCACCGTCAAGGCCACCCCCGCCTCGCGCGCCGCCAGATGGGGGGCGATGGCCGGTTCGAACGCCACCGGGTTGACCTCGGCATAGTCCAGGGCCAGGGAGCACTCCGCCATCAGCGCCAGGGCGTCCGCATTGCGCAGGCCCTTAGGCGTCACTTCACAGCCGGAGGCCACCGGCTTGCCGGCCGCCGTACTCAACCCCGCCAGGCGCGCCGCATGCAGCAGCCCGGCGGCGATGGTGGTCTTGCCGACATCGGTATCGGTTCCGGTGATGAAATAGGCAGGGCTCATTGCGGCTTCTCCAACACGGCGTACACCGCCTGATAGGTCGCGGGCAGACCCTGAGGCTGACGAAAGCCCTCATAAGCGTCGATCAGGCCCATGATCCGGGCGCGTCCGGTCAAGCCGCCGGGGCGTCCGGGGTTCAGATTATGCGCGCCCAGGGCTTTCAACTCATGGGTCAGGCTGCGCACGTCCGGATAATGCAGCACATGGGGCCGGGATTGCAGGCTCAAAATCCGCAGGCCACTGGCCGCGCACAGCTGTTGATAAGTGCCCAGCTCGCGGAACCGATTGACGTGCACCATGCCATCCACCTGCCGCCAGCTGTCACGCAGCTCCTGCAAGGTCCCGACACACAGGCTGGCAAACGCCAGCACACCACCGGGGCGCAGCACCCGGTGCGCCTCTCGCAGTACCGAGGCAAAATCCGCACACCACTGCACCGCCAGGCTGGAGAACAGCAGATCGCAGCTGTCTGAACGCAACGGCAGGCGTTCGGCATCCCCGGCAATAAAATACTGCGCGCCCCCCAGGGGCCGTGCGTGATCGAGCATGCCTTCGGCGATATCCAGCGCCAGCCCCTGGGCCCCAGGGAAACGCTCGGCCAGGGCCCGGGTGAAATACCCGGTACCGCAGCCTATATCCAGCCAGCGGGCGAACGACCGCTCGGGCGGCAAGCGCCGCAGCAGCTCATAGCCCACCGCCCGTTGCAGATCGGCGACGCTGTCGTAACTGGCGGCGGCACGGGAAAAGGACGCCGCGACCTGGCGCTTGTCCGGCAAGCCGCCGGGTAATGGGGGAAGGGACAGATCAGTCATCACCGGACTCATGCAAAAAGGCCTGGATCGCCCCCGCCACTCCGTGGGGGTCTTCCAGAAGAAACGCGTGGCTGGCCTGTTCAATCAGGCCAATTTCGACATCGGGCAATAACGCCAGCAACTCGCTGGCGGCTTCTGCCGGCACCAGCGCGTCGAGCCCGGCAAACAGATGCAACTGCGGGCCACGAAACGCCTGTAACGCGTCCCGGGTATCCAACTGCGCCAGCAACTCCAGCCCGGCCATCAACACCGCCGGCGGGGTATTCGGCGCACCACCCAGCAGCAGGCGCGACAGGCCGCGCGGGTCCTCGGCACCCTGGGCACAGAGCAGGCCGAAACGCTTGAGGGTCAGGCGCGAGTCGGCGTTGCAGCCGGCCAGAAAGGCATCGAAGGTTTCCCCGGCCATGGCGCTCGCCCACTCGCCGTGGGCGACAAAGCTCGGGTTGCTGGCCAGGGTCAGCAAGCCGCAGCAGCGATCGCCACGGCGCGCCGCCAGCTCACTGGCCAGCATCCCGCCCAGCGACCAGCCGCCGAGCCAGGCGTTGTCCGGCAAATCCGCGTCGAGTTCATCGAGCCAATCCCCCAGGTCGCTGGACTCCAGCTCCGGCAACGGCTCGATCTCTACCTTCAGGTGCTGGTCCAGGCCCTGCAACGCCGCCGCCAGCGGCTCCAGCGGGGAAATGCCCAGGCCCCAGCCCGGCAGCAGAATCAGTCGATCACGCATGGCTTGGCTCCGGTCCCAGTTCGCTAAAACAATCCGCCAGTGCGTTTAACAATAGCTGGACCTGGGCTTCGCTGTGGGCTGCGGACAAGGTCACACGCAAGCGCGCACTGCCCGCAGGCACGGTTGGCGGGCGGATGGCCGTGACCATCAGGCCGCGTTCGCGGAGCATCTGCGACAGGCGAATGGCCCGCCCGCTGTCGCCAATCATGATCGGCTGGATCGGGGTAAAACTGTCCATTAACGCCAGGCCGATCTGCTCGGCGCCACGCCGGAACTGGCGGATCAGGCCATTGAGGTGCTCGCGCCGCCAGTGCTCGCTGCGCAGCAGTTCCAGGCTTTTCAAGGTCGCGCAGGCCAGCGCCGGGGGTTGGCTGGTGGTGTAGATGTAGGGCCGGGCAAACTGGATCAGGCTTTCGATCAGCTCTTCGCTGCCGGCGACAAAGGCCCCGGCGGTGCCGAACGCCTTGCCCAGGGTGCCGACCAGCACCGGCACGTCGTCCTGGCTCAGGCCGAAGTGCTCGACAATCCCGCCGC
This sequence comes from Pseudomonas sp. CF161, assembly GCF_000416215.1. Lineage (NCBI taxonomy): Bacteria > Pseudomonadati > Pseudomonadota > Gammaproteobacteria > Pseudomonadales > Pseudomonadaceae > Pseudomonas > Pseudomonas sp. CF161. The sequence continues at coordinate 117,205 of NZ_ATLP01000035.1, read as the reverse complement.
CATTGGCCCCCAGCGGGCCGAAACCATGGGCGTCATCCACCATCAACCAGGCGCCCTTGGCCCGGGTTTCGCGGGCCAGGGCCGGCAGGTCGGCCAGGTCGCCGTCCATGCTGAACACGCCGTCGGTGACCACCAGGGTATTGCCGGTGGCTTTTTCCAGGCGTTTGGCCAGGCTGACCGCATCGTTGTGCAGATACCGATTGAAACGCGCCCCGGACAACAGGCCGGCATCCAGCAGGGACGCGTGGTTGAGACGGTCTTCCAGCACCGTGTCGCCCTGCCCCACCAGGGCCGTGACCGCCCCCAGGTTGGCCATGTAGCCGGTGGTGAACAGCAGCGCTCGCGGGCGCCCGGTCAGGTCGGCCAGGGCTTCTTCGAGTGCGTGGTGCGGGCCGCTGTGGCCGATCACCAGGTGCGAGGCGCCACCGCCCACGCCCCACCGCGAAGCGCCGGCGCGCCAGGCTTCGATGACTTGCGGGTGGTTGGCCAGGCCCAGGTAGTCGTTGTTGCAGAACGCCAGCAAAGGCTGGCCATCGACCACCACTTCAGGCCCCTGGGGGCTTTCCAGCAGGGGGCGGTGGCGATAGAGGTTTTCGGCACGGCGGGCAGCGAGGCGCGCGGCGAGATCAAAAGACATGCAGGCCTCGGTGATCAAAAGATGATCTGTAGCCGCGGCCCCAGGCTGCGACAGGCGCGCAGAACCTCGACGGATCCAAGGTCCTCGCGCTCCCGGCCCAGGGCGCGGCTACAGGTTGTGGGCCGTCAGACGGCCGCGTTGTAGAACTGCTCGCTGCTCTTTTGCTCCACCAGCGCCTGCTCGATCGCCGCCTGGTGCACTTCATCGGCGTGCTCTTCGCGGGCTTCGGGCAGGATCCCCAGGCGCGAGAACAGTTGCATGTCCTTGTCGGCCTGCGGGTTGGCGGTGGTCAGCAACTTGTCGCCATAGAAAATCGAGTTGGCGCCGGCGAAAAACGCCAGGGCCTGCATCTGCTCGTTCATCGCTTCACGTCCCGCAGACAAACGCACGTGGGACTGCGGCATCAGGATGCGGGCCACGGCGAGCATGCGGATAAAGTCGAACGGGTCGATGTCCTCGGCGTTTTCCAGCGGCGTGCCGGCGACCTTCACCAGCATGTTGATCGGCACCGACTCCGGGTGTTCGGGCAGGTTGGCCAGCTGGATCAGCAGGTTGGCGCGGTCATCGAGGGACTCGCCCATGCCGAGAATGCCACCGGAGCAGATCTTCATCCCCGAATCACGCACATAGGCCAGGGTTTGCAGGCGCTCGCTGTAGGTGCGGGTGGTAATGATGCTGCCGTAGAACTCCGGCGAGGTGTCGAGGTTGTGGTTGTAGTAGTCCAGGCCAGCCTTGGCCAGGGCTTCGGTCTGCTCCTGGTCGAGGCGCCCCAGGGTCATGCAGGTCTCCAGGCCCATGGCCTTGACGCCCTGGACCATCTGCAGCACGTAGGGCATGTCTTTGGCCGAGGGGTGCTTCCAGGCCGCGCCCATGCAGAACCGGGTCGAGCCGATGGCCTTGGCGCGAGCGGCCTCTTCCAGGACCTTCTGCACTTCCATCAGCTTTTCTTTTTCCAGCCCGGTGTTGTAGTGGCCGGACTGCGGACAATATTTGCAATCTTCCGGGCAGGCCCCGGTTTTGATCGACAGCAAGGTCGACACCTGGACCCGGTTGGCATCGAAATGCGCGCGGTGCACGGTCTGCGCCTGGAACAACAAGTCGTTGAACGGCTGAACGAACAGGGCTTTGACTTCAGCCAAAGACCAGTCATGACGCAAGGTGGCGGTGGTGCTGGCGCTCATGGGCGATTCCTTGATTATGCTTGGGGCAGACGACGGGGTAATCGAATACCCACAGCCGCGACACGGATGTTCGGCATATTTAAGGAAGCGCCATGCACTGTCAACCAGAATACGAAGGACCGGTTTACATCTGGTTAAATAACAACCAAGCCTGTTTGCTCTGCGATGAGCCCTGCGATAACCCGTCGCCCATCTGCGTCGAGTGCGAAGCCGAGCTGCCCTGGCTGGGCCCACAGTGCCGGATCTGCGCCCTGCCCTTGCCCCAGGCGGGCCTGACCTGCGGCGAGTGTCTGCGGCGGCGGCCGGCGTTTTCCCAGGTGGTAGCGCCCTGGAGCTACCGCTTTCCGGTTGACAGTTTGATCACCCGCTTCAAGCACGGAGCCAAGTGGCCATTTGGCCGCCTGCTCGGCGAACTTCTCAGCCAATCCCTGCACCATTGCTTCAATGACGGCCTGCCGCGTCCGCAGTTGCTGTTGCCGGTGCCCCTGGCCAGCCGGCGCCTGCGCGAACGCGGTTTCAACCAGGCGGCGCTGCTTGCCCAATGGCTGGGCCAGGGCTTGGGCATTGCAGTGGATGAAGGCATGCTGCTGCGGCTGCAGGACACCCCGGCGCAGCAAGGCCTGGACGCCCAGGCCCGGCGGCGCAACATGCGCCGGGCCTTCAGCCTGGCGGACAAGGCCTGGGTTGGCGGCCGTCATCTGGCCCTGGTGGATGACGTGCTCACCACCGGCGCCACTGCCGAAACCCTGGCCAGGCTGCTGCTGGATGCCGGCGCGCACCGGGTCGACGTGTATTGCCTGGCCCGCACGCCCAAACCCGGGGAGCCGGCCTGACTTGACTCTCGCCACTCAAGCCGCACACTCAGCCTCCACTTCCAGCGTTCACAGTGCCCTGCCATGTCCTTGCCCACGTTGTTGACCCAGCACATCGTCCGCCGCCCGCAACGCATCGCCCTGTTGCAGCACATCGCCGAACAAGGCTCGATCACCCGCGCGGCAAAAAGCGCCGGGCTCAGCTACAAGGCCGCCTGGGACGCCATCGATGAGTTGAATAACCTGGCGCAAAAGCCCCTGGTGGAACGCAGCGTCGGCGGCAAGGGCGGGGGTGGCGCCAAGCTCTCGGCGGAAGGTGAACGGGTGTTGCGCCTGTACCTGCGCCTGCAAGCCTTGCAGGCCCAGGTGCTGGAAGCCGCCGAGGACGCCAGCGACCTCGACCTGCTGGGCCGCCTGATGCTGCGTACCAGCGCGCGCAACCAGCTGCACGGTAAGGTGGTGGCGATCGAGGGGCACGGTCGCAATGACCTGATCAGCCTGGAACTGGCCCCAGGCCTGGTGATCCAGGCGCAGATCACCCACGACAGCACCCAGCGCCTGGAACTGCTGCCCGACACCGAAGTGGTGGCGCTGATCAAGGCCGGCTGGCTGGAGCTGCAAGCGCTCGGCCAGCCCATTACCGCCGGGCACAATGGCCTGATCGGCAGCATCGAACAGATCCTCGACGCCGAAGACGGCCCCTGGGAAGTGCGGATCAGCCTGCCCAACGGCCCGACCCTGTGCGCCCTGGTCGAGTCCTCGCAACTCAAGGCCCAGGGCCTCGTGGTGAACCAAGCGGTCCAGGTGCACTTCTCCCCCTCCAACGTCCTCCTCGGCACCCCTCTGTAGCCGCAGCCGCCAGGCTGCGCTGGCCCCCGCAAAAAAAGCATTTCAACCGGAATAACCCGGCGCCCGAACCGGCCAGCGCAGCCTTCGGCAGCGGCTACGGGTGGGACACATGGCTGCAACATTTTTGTCATCAGCGCTGATTAAGGTGTCTGCAAAAATCGCAGGAAGCCTGACATGAGCCTATTAGAAGAAGACCAACCCACGGACCTGGAGCAAATTGTCGGCCTCAGCCGCCGTGGTTTCATCGGTGCCGGTGCGCTGTGCGGCGCGGCGATGTTCCTGGGGGGCAGCCTGCTGAGCCGCAGTGCACTGGCGGCCAGCGTCAGCGTCGGCTCCAGCCCGTTGCTGGGTTTTACCGGCATCGCCGCAGCCACTGCTGACCGCCTCAGCCTGCCGCCGGGCTACACGGCGTCGGTGCTGATCAGTTGGGGTCAGCCGCTGCACAAAAACGGCCCAGCCTTCGACCCCACGGGTAACGGCAGCGCCCAGGCCCAGGAACTGCAGTTCGGCGACAACAACGACGGCATGAGCCTGTTCGCCTTCCCCGGCGACGACCAGCGCGCGCTGATGGCGATCAACAACGAATACACCAACTATCGCTACCTCTACGCCCACGGCGGCATGCCGCAATCGGCCGCCGAGGTGCACAAGGCCCAAGCCAGCGAAGGCGTGTCGGTGATCGAAGTGCAACGCAAGAACGGCCAATGGCAGTTCGTCCAGGGCTCGCGCTACAACCGACGCATCCACGGCAACACGCCGATCCGCCTGAGCGGTCCCGCCGCCGGTCATGAACTGTTGCAGACCGCCGCCGACACCAAGGGCAAGCTCGTCCTCGGCACCTTCCAGAACTGCGCCAACGGCAAAACCCCGTGGGGCACCTACCTGACCTGCGAAGAGAACTTCACCGACTGCTTTGGCAGCAGCAACGCCGAACAGACGTTCGATGCCGCGCAAAAACGCTACGGCGCGGTGGCCGCCAGCAAAGAGATCAACTGGCACCCCCACGACCCGCGCTTCGACCTGGCGCACAACCCCAACGAACTCAACCGCCATGGCTGGGTCGTGGAAATCGACCCGTTCGACCCGCAATCGACCCCGGTCAAACGCACCGCCCTGGGCCGTTTCAAGCACGAGAACGCGGCCCTGGCCGAAACCGCTGATGGTCGCGCCGTGGTCTACATGGGCGATGACGAACGCGGTGAGTTCATCTACAAATTCATCAGCCGCGACAAGATCGACCACCGCAACCCCAAGGCCAACCGCGACCTGCTGGACCACGGCACGCTGTACGTGGCGCGCTTCGATGGCGGCGACAGCGACCCCGATCATCCCAAGGGCCAGGGCCAATGGATCGAGCTGAGTCACGGCAAGAACGGGCTCGATGCCGCCAGCGGCTTTGCCGACCAGGGCCAGGTACTGATCCACGCCCGCCTGGCCGCCAGCGTGGTCAAGGCCACGCGCATGGACCGCCCGGAATGGATAGTGGTCAGCCCCAAGGATGGCCAGGTCTATTGCACCTTGACCAACAACGTCAAACGCGGCGAAGACGGCCAGCCGGTGGGCGGCCCCAACCCGCGGGAGAAAAACGTCTATGGGCAGATCCTGCGCTGGCGCACCGACCGCGATGACCATGGTGCCATGAGCTTTGCCTGGGACTTGTTCGTGGTCGCCGGCAACCCTTCGGTGCACGCGGGGCAAGCCAAGGGCGGCTCATCGAACATCACCCCTCAGAACATGTTCAACAGCCCCGACGGCCTGGGGTTCGACCAGGCCGGGCGTCTGTGGATCCTGACCGATGGCGATGTCAGCAACAGCGGCGACTTCGCCGGCATGGGCAACAATCAGATGCTCTGCGCGGACCCGGCCAGTGGCGAGATCCGCCGCTTCATGGTCGGCCCGGTAGGCTGCGAAGTCACCGGCATCAGCTTCTCGCCCGATCAGAAAACCCTGTTTGTCGGGATCCAGCACCCAGGCGAAAACGGCGGCTCGACGTTCCCCGAACACCTGCCCAACGGCAAGCCGCGCTCTTCGGTCATGGCTATCCGCCGTGAAGACGGCGGGATCGTCGGCACCTGATCGGCCCAGGCCGGGATGTCACCCACCGAGACATCCCGGCCAAGCCTAAAGCCGCCACCTATCCGGGCCGGTGTGCGCTACCATGCGTGGCCTTACGCGGCAGCCTGCTGCGCGCAGGAGTGAGCATGTCCCACCCGTTTGAAACACTGACCCCGGATCTGGTTCTCGACGCCGTAGAAAGCATCGGTTTTCTCAGCGACGCCCGCGTTTTGGCGCTCAATAGCTATGAAAATCGCGTGTACCAGGTCGGCATCGAAGACGGCGAACCGCTGATCGCCAAGTTCTACCGTCCCCAGCGCTGGACCAACGAAGCCATCCTGGAAGAACACCGCTTCACCTTCGAACTCGCCGAGTGCGACGTACCGGTGGTGGCGCCGATGATCCACAACGGCGCCAGCCTGTTCGAGCACGCGGGCTTTCGCTTTACCCTGTTCCCGCGCCGTGGCGGCCGGGCCCCGGAGCCGGGCAACCTCGACCAGCTCTATCGACTGGGCCAGTTGCTCGGTCGTTTGCACGCGGTCGGCGCCACCAAGCCGTTCGAGCACCGTGAAGCGCTGGGGGTGAAAAACTTCGGCCACGACTCCCTGACCACCCTGCTTGAAGGCAATTTCATACCCAAGGGCCTGCTGCCCGCCTATGAGTCAGTGGCGCGGGATCTGCTCAAGCGCGTGGAAGAGGTGTACAAGGCCACGCCGCACACCAACATCCGCATGCACGGCGATTGCCACCCCGGCAACATGATGTGCCGTGACGAGATGTTCCATATCGTCGACCTCGACGACTGCCGCATGGGGCCCGCCGTGCAAGACCTGTGGATGATGCTCGCGGGTGATCGTCAGGAATGTCTCGGGCAGCTGTCGGAATTGATGGATGGCTACAGCGAATTCCACGATTTCGACCCACGGGAACTGGCCCTGATCGAAGCCCTGCGCGCCCTGCGTCTGATGCACTACAGCGCCTGGCTCGCACGGCGCTGGGACGATCCGGCATTCCCCCACAGTTTTCCGTGGTTCGGCACCGAACGCTATTGGGGCGACCAGGTCCTGGCCCTGCGCGAGCAGCTGTCGGCACTCAATGAAGAACCGCTGAAACTGTTCTAAACCGCCGTTGCACCCCCGGCCCTCGCCCAGGGTCGGGACTGCTACCAGCCATTGCCGCAGGCGCGGGCTGCGTTCGGACGCCACCCCTCACCAACACCGCCCATGCACCTGGCACCTGGCACCTGGCACCCCAGCGCACGACTGTTAACAAAGTCTCACGACAGTTTCAGACAAATCTCCTTACAATCGTCGCTTTGTTAGCTGCCTAAGCAAGGATTCTGCATGCAAGCCGCCAACCCGCGTCACGGGTACATTCTGGGTCTGAGTGCCTACATCATCTGGGGCCTGTTCCCCCTCTACTTCAAAGCCATCGCCAGCGTGCCCGCGGTTGAAATCATTATTCACCGGGTGCTGTGGTCGGCGTTGTTCGGCGCTTTGTTGCTGATGGTCTGGAAACACCCCGGCTGGTGGCGCGAGCTGCGGGAGAACCCGAAACGCCTGGCTATCCTGGCCTTGAGCGGCACCTTGATCGCCGCCAACTGGCTGACGTACGTCTGGTCGGTGAACAACGGCCGGATGCTGGAGGCCAGCCTGGGCTACTACATCAACCCCCTGGTGAATGTGCTGCTGGGCATGTTGATTCTCGGCGAGCGTCTGCGACGCCTGCAGTGGCTGGCCGTACTGCTGGCGGCGGTGGGCGTGGCGCAACAGGTGTGGCAGGTAGGCAGCCTGCCCTGGGTGTCGCTGGTGCTGGCACTGACCTTTGGTTTCTACGGGCTGATCCGCAAGCAGGCACCGGTCAAGGCATTGCCCGGGCTGGTGGTGGAAACCTGGATGCTGGTGCCGATTGCGGTGGCCTGGCTGCTGTTCAACCCGACGGCGAGCAGCGCCCAGCTCGAGTTCTGGAGCAGCTCCGAAGCCTGGTGGCTGGTGGCCGCAGGCCCGGTCACCCTGGTGCCGCTGGTGTGTTTCAACGCGGCTGCGCGGCATTTGCCTTACACCACCCTGGGCTTCTTGCAGTACCTGGCACCGACCCTGGTGCTGTTGCAGGCGGTGCTGTTGTTCGATGAACACCTGTCCTCCAGCACGCTGGTGGCGTTCATGTTTATCTGGGCGGGCCTGGCGGTGTACAGCGTGGATGCCTGGTTGAGTTTGCGTCGTCGCAGCTGATCAAAAAACGAACAACAACTTGCAGGCCACGGCTCACGTGGCCTGCAAGCATCCTTCCCAAGGTTATCCACAGCGTGATCCCCGGCGTTTGTGCACAAGCCCTTGAAAACTGATGATTTTTTGATCAAACCTTGGAGAGCCCCGGCCCCTCTGGGCTGGAGACCTGTCTCTACAGGTTATCCACAGGCGCATGCACCTTAAACTTGGATAACCGGCGGGGCCCGGCTCAGGTCTCGCTGCGCAGCACCAATTCGACCATCAGGTCATCGGCCAGGGTTTCCAGGCGCGCCTGCAGCACATCCAGGGACAAGGTCAGGGGCACCGCCAGGATCGCCTCGGCATGAAACAACGGCTCGCTGCTCATGGGCGCCGGGCGCACTTCGGTCACCAACCGTTCCAGGTTGACCCCCTGCTCGCTGAGCAGCCGGGTGATGTCGCGCACGATACCCGGCCGGTCGTTGCCCACCAGCTCCATGGCGATCGGCTTCCAGGTGCAGGACTGCTCGATACCGCTTTCAGCGATCAGTACGCGAATCCCATGGCTCGACAGGCCCTGGAGCGCGTCCACCAGTTCGTCATAGGCTTCGGCCGGCACCCCGACGCGCAGGATCCCGGCAAACTGCCCCGCCATGCGCGACATGCGGCTCTCCAGCCAGTTACCCCCGTGCTCGGCGATGCACTGGGCAATGCGCTCGACCTGTCCGGGCTTGTCCGGGGCGAATACGGTGAGTACGAGGTGGTCCATGGCGCAGTCCTCTGATCATGACTTTTGTTATAGAAGCGCAAGTATAGGCAAGCCTCGGCGGCCCACCTGCGGCCGGTTAAATCCGCTGAAGACCGCTTGGGAGGGGCGCTGGCAGCCGGGGACCCGGCGCGAAGACACAAATCGTGTACAACTATTTGAATTTATATGGAACAATCCGTGCGCTTTTTGAGAACATGACCGGCACTTGCGTGACCAAAGAAGCAACTTTAGTCGCGGAACGACGTATTTAGTCTAATTTTCACAAGCGCAATTGATCATGTAGTATGCCGCAGCGCGCACTACATAACGTTGGATCGATGTCTGCCAAGGCCCAGTCGCAACCCTCAAAAGCCCCGTCAGCAAGGCTCCGCCGTTGATTGGAAGCAGCCAGCCGCCCGCGATGGCATGTACTGGTAGAGGGGTTTGTGGTTTAAATGCCAGGGCTTCATTGTCAATTTGAAGAGCTGAAAAGCGAAATAGCTGAGCAGAGTGAGGCAAGCAATGACTGAACACGTTCAAGTGGGTGGCCTGCAGGTCGCCAAAGTCCTGTTCGACTTCGTGAACAACGAAGCCATTCCCGGTACCGGCCTCACCGCCGACTCGTTCTGGGCCGGCGCCGACCAGGTCATCCATGACCTGGCCCCGAAAAACCAAGCCCTACTCGCCAAACGCGACGATTTCCAAGCGCGTATCGATGCCTGGCACCAATCCCGTGCCGGTCAATCCCACGACGCTGTGGCCTACAAGGCCTTCCTGCAAGACATCGGTTACCTGCTGCCAGAAGCAGCGGACTTCCAGGCCACGACGCAAAACGTCGATGACGAGATCGCCCGCATGGCCGGTCCGCAGCTGGTGGTTCCGGTCATGAACGCCCGCTTTGCCCTCAACGCCTCCAACGCCCGTTGGGGCTCGCTGTACGACGCGCTGTATGGCACCGACGCCATCAGCGAAGCCGACGGCGCGCAAAAGGGCAAAGGCTACAACAAGGTCCGTGGCGACAAGGTCATCGCCTTCGCCCGTGCCTTCCTCGATGAATCCGCACCGCTGAGCGCGGGTTCCCATGTCGACGCCACAAGCTACAAGATCGTTGGCGGCAAGCTGGTGGTCGGCCTCAAGGGCGGCAGCAACAGCGGCCTGCGCGACGACGCCCAGTTGATCGGCTACCACGGCGACGCTGCGGCACCGACCGCGATCCTGCTCAAACACAACGGCCTGCACTTCGAAATCCAGATCGACGCCACCAGCCCCGTCGGCCAGACCGACGCCGCCGGCGTCAAAGACGTACTGATGGAAGCTGCACTGACCACCATCATGGACTGCGAAGACTCGGTAGCAGCCGTCGACGCCGACGATAAGGTGGTGATCTACCGCAACTGGCTCGGCCTGATGAAAGGCGACCTGGCGGAAGAAGTGGCCAAGGGCGGCCAGTCCTTCACCCGCACCATGAACGCCGACCGCGAGTACACCGCCGTCGACGGCTCGACCCTGAAGCTGCACGGTCGCTCCCTGCTGTTCGTGCGCAACGTGGGTCACTTGATGACCATTGACGCGATCCTCGACAAGCACGGCAACGAAGTCCCGGAAGGCATCCTCGACGGCCTGCTCACCAGCCTGGCAGCGGTGCACAACCTGAACGGCAATACCTCGCGCAGCAACAGCCGCACCGGATCGGTCTACATCGTCAAACCGAAGATGCACGGGCCGGAAGAAGCCGCATTCACCAACGAGCTGTTCGGCCGCATCGAAGACGTGCTGAAGCTGCCACGCAACACCCTGAAAGTCGGGATCATGGACGAGGAGCGCCGCACCACGGTCAACCTCAAGGCCTGCATCCAGGCGGCCAGCGAGCGCGTGGTGTTCATCAACACCGGCTTCCTCGACCGTACCGGCGACGAAATCCACACCTCCATGGAAGCCGGCGCCGTGGTGCGCAAGGCCGAGATGAAGGCCGCAAAATGGATCGGCGCCTACGAAAACTGGAACGTCGATATCGGCCTGAGCACCGGCCTGCAAGGTCGTGCGCAGATCGGCAAAGGCATGTGGGCCATGCCCGACCTGATGGCCGCGATGCTCGAACAGAAAATCGCCCATCCGCTGGCCGGTGCCAACACCGCCTGGGTGCCATCGCCCACCGCGGCGGCGCTGCATGCCCTGCACTACCACAAGGTCGACGTATTCGCCCGCCAGGCCGAGCTGGCCAAGCGTCCTCGCGCTTCGGTGGACGACATCCTGACCATCCCCCTGGCCAGCAACACCAACTGGTCCGAGCAGGAAATCCGCAACGAACTGGACAACAACGCCCAGGGCATCCTCGGTTACGTGGTGCGCTGGATCGACCAGGGCGTGGGCTGCTCCAAAGTGCCGGACATCAACGACGTAGGCCTGATGGAAGACCGCGCGACCCTGCGCATTTCCAGCCAGCACATCGCCAACTGGCTGCGCCACGGCGTGGTCACCGAGGCCCAGGTGCTGGAAAGCCTCAAGCGCATGGCTCCGGTGGTTGACCGGCAGAACGCCGGCGACGCGCTGTACCGCCCTCTGGCGCCAGACTTCGACAGCAACATCGCCTTCCAGGCGGCGGTCGAACTGGTGATCGAAGGCACCAAGCAGCCAAACGGCTACACCGAGCCAGTGCTGCACCGTCGTCGTCGCGAGTTCAAGGCCAAGAACGGCCTGTAACAACCCGGCGCTAGCCCAATGAAAAAGCCCCGATCACTGGATCGGGGCTTTTTTTTTGCAACGTGGGCGGCGGCGTCTAGGGGACCACGCCCAGTTCGTGCTTGACCAGGCTCAGCAGCTTGTCGGTGTCGATGGGTTTGAGCAGGAAGTCGACCACGCTCAAATGCATGGCCGCAATGGCGTCGCGTACGTCGGCGTCGCCGGAAACGATGATGATCGGCAATGCCGCCCGTTCCGATTCACGCACCTGGCGGATCAGCTCCAGGCCATTGCAAGGCGCCATGCGCAGGTCGGTGATCAGCAGTCCGATGGATTTATTCGAGTTCAACAGCTCCAGTGCCGCTTTGCCGCTGGCAGCGGTGATGCAACGGATGCCATCCAGTCCGAGGATTTCCGAAAGCAACTCGCGCGCATCTTTGTCGTCATCGGCAATCAACACGCGCTGTGGCGGCAGGTCGGGCTCCAGCATGACTGCGCTTAGCGCCTCGCGCTCGGCGTCACTCAAAATATCGTGGTCGGACATAGGTTTCCTACATGTTCAAGTCAATCCCCTAGCACAGTGGTCAGACATCGCTAAGCAGGCCTTCAATGTGCACTTCGTCGGAAATTTTTCCAAGAGGTCTGTTGAGCACTTTTTTTGCACTAACGACCCCGGGCTTAGAGCAAATACCCACGATTGAAGCCCTACCTAGACTTACGTCCAATGGGCACCCCGGGCACAGGGGCCGACCATGGCTGTTGATCCGACCACAACAAATCCAAAAAGACTGCGGTAATAGTTATGAGTAAAGCGGATGCCTTCACCCAGGCAGGGAAAACCGCGGTGTTGCAGAACATCCACGGCACCATGCAGTTCCTGCAACGGTTCCCGCCGTTCAACCAGATGGAAAACGCCCACCTGGCCTACCTGGTAGAACAATGCCAACTGCGCTTCTACGGGCCTGACGAAAGCATCATCAAGCCCGCCGACGGGCCGGTGGAACACTTCTATATCGTCAAGCAGGGTCGAGTGGTCGGCGAACGTCCGCACACGGCCAAGGGCGGCACCGAGACCACCTTCGAGATCACCACCGGCGAATGCTTCCCGCTGGCCGCCCTGCTGGGCGAACGGGCCACGCGTACCGAACACCTGGCGGCCGAAGACACCTTCTGCCTGCAACTGAACAAGCCGGCCTTTATCAAGTTGTTTGCCCTGTCCTCGGTGTTTCGCGACTTCGCCTTGCGCGGGGTCAGCAGCCTGCTGGACCAGGTCAACCAGCAGGTCCAGCAAAAAGCCGTGGAGACCCTCGGCACCCAATACTCGCTCAACACCCGCCTGGGCGAGCTGGCCATGCGTCATCCCGTGACCTGCAGCACCGCCACCCCCCTGCGCGAAGCCGTGACCCTGATGCACGAGCAACAGGTCGGCAGCATCGTGGTGGTGGATGAGCACAAGGCGCCGATCGGCATTTTTACCCTGCGCGACCTGCGCCAGGTGGTGGCCGACGGCACCGATGATTTCACCCAGCCGATCGAACGGCACATGACCCACGGCCCGTTCTACCTGACGCCGGACCACAGCGCCTTCGACGCGGCCATCGCCATGACCGAGCGCCATATCGCTCATGTCTGCCTGGTCAAGGACCAGCGCCTGTGCGGCGTGGTCTCCGAGCGTGACCTGTTTTCCCTGCAACGGGTCGACCTGGTGCACCTGGCGCGCACCATCCGCAATGCCCCCCGGGTCGAAAACCTGGTGGCGCTGCGCGGCGAGATCGGGCAACTGGTGGAGCGCATGCTGGCCCACGGCGCGTCCTCGACCCAGATCACTCACATCATCACCCTGCTTAACGACCACACCGTGTGCCGGGTGATCGAGCTGACCCTGGCCGACCGCGGCGATCCCGGCGTGCCCTTCAGTTGGCTGTGTTTCGGCAGCGAAGGCCGCCGCGAGCAGACCCTGCACACCGACCAAGACAACGGCATTCTGTTCGACGCCCGCGACGCGGCCCATGCGGCCGAGATCCGCGGCAAGCTGCTGCCCCTGGCGCAGCAGATCAACCAGAGCCTGGCGCAGTGCGGCTTTACCCTGTGCAAGGGCAATATCATGGCTGGCAACCCCGAGCTGTGCCTGTCTCGCGCCGAATGGGCCCGGCGTTTTGCCGCCTTTATCCGCGAAGCCACCCCGGAAAACCTGCTGGCCTCCAGCATCTACTTCGACCTGCGGGTGGTCTGGGGCGATGAACAAGGCTGCGAGCAACTGCGACGCGGCATCCTCGACCAGGTGGCCGACAACCGGTTGTTCCAGCGCATGCTGGCGGAAAACGCCTTGCGCCAGCGCCCGCCCGTGGGGCGCTTCCGCGAATTTGTGCTGGCGAAAAAGAACGGCGAAAAAGCCACCCTCGACCTCAAGGTCCAGGGCCTGACCCCCTTCGTCGACGGCGCTCGCCTGCTGGCCCTGGCCAACGGCATCAGCGCCAACAACACCCTGGAGCGCCTGCGCCAACTGGTGGCCAGGGAGGTGATCGAGCCCCTGGACGGCGCGGCCTATGAAGAGGCCTACCACTTTATCCAGCAGACCCGCATGCAACAGCACCAGCTGCAAACCCGCGAGAACCTGCCCTACTCCAACCGCGTCGACCCGGACCGCCTCAACCACCTGGACCGGCGCATCCTGCGTGAATCCCTGCGCCAGGCCCAGCGCCTGCAAAGCAGCCTGGCCCTGCGGTATCAGCTATGAGCCTGTTCGCCTGGCTGCGCCCCGCCAGCGCCAGCCTCACCGCCGAACAACAACAGCGCCGCGACCGCCTGCCGGCCCCGGCGCCATTGGGCGAATGCAGCCTGCGGCAACAGCGCTGGGTGGTGCTGGACCTGGAAACCAGCGGCCTGAACCTCAATCGCGACCAGGTGCTGTCGATCGGCGCGGTGGTGATCGAGGACGGCGCCATCGACTTCAGCCAGCAGTTCGAACGCACCTTGCTGCGGGTCGACCACAAGCTCAGCCCCAGCGTGCTGATCCACGGCCTGGGACCGAGCGCGATTGCCGCCGGTTGCGACCCGGCCCAGGCGTTGCTGGACTTTATGGAGTTTGTCGGCGACAGCCCGGTGCTGGCCTTCCACGCGCCCTTTGACCAGCACATGCTCGGTCGGGCGCTGAAAGACAGCCTGGGTTATCGCCTGCAACACAGCTTTATGGATGTCGCCGAACTGGCACCGCTGCTGTGCCCTCAAGCCAATATCCGCGAAGCCGGGCTGGATGACTGGATCGACTGGTTCAAGCTGCAAGTGGGCGAACGCCACCACGCTGCCGCCGACGCCCTGGCCACCGCCGAACTGGCGCTGATTCTGTTCAGCCGGGCCCGTCAGCAGCAGATCCACAGCCCGCTGAACCTGCAACAGCGCCTCAACCAGTGGAAGCGCCGGCAGCAGGCGCCTTCTTTCTAACCGGCCCATCTTCGGTGCCGGCCAGGGCCAGCGCAGCCTCGCAGGCTCGGCAGCGGCTACCCACGGCGCCCACGGGTTCTACCCGACAGGCGCCCATTGCGCGGCCGTTGCGCCCCTGCGACAATCGCGAATAATTCTCGTTAGTTTAAACTTCTCGATTGGTGATGCCCGTTGTCGTCCGCCCAAAGCCCCCACAATGAGCTCGTTGGCGCGTTATACCGCGACCATCGCGGCTGGCTGCTGGCTTGGCTGCGACGCAACGTGGCCTGTCCGCAACGGGCCGAAGACCTGAGCCAGGACACCTTCGTCCGCCTGCTGGGCCGCGACGAGCTGAACACGCCGCGCGAGCCACGGGCCTTTCTCGTCGCCATCGCCAAGGGCCTGCTGTTCGACTACTTCCGCCGTGCCGCCCTGGAACAGGCTTACCTCACCGAATTGATGCTGATCCCGGAAGCCGAGCACCCCTCGCCGGAAGAACAGCAAATGATCCTCGAAGACCTCAAGGCCATCGACCGCCTGCTCGGCAAGCTGTCGAGCAAGGCCCGCGCCGCGTTCCTCTATAACCGCCTGGATGGCCTGAGCCACGCCCAGATTGCCGAGCGCCTCGCCGTCTCGGTGCCCCGGGTGCGCCAGTACCTGGCCCAGGGCATCCGCCAGTGCTACATCGCGCTGTACGGTGAGCCGGTATGAACCCCATCAGCTCCAAGCCGGTTTCGTCCCAGGTGCTGGACGCGGCGATTGCCTGGCAGTTGTCGCTCGATTCCGGCAACGCCGTGGAGCGCGAGGAGTTCGCCAAATGGCACGCCGCCCATGAAGAACATGCCCGGGCCTGGCGCCAGTTGGGCATGCTCGACCAGCGTTTCAGCGTGGCCTCGGGCCCGGCCCGGGTGGCCTTGCTGCAATCGCGCGAAAGCATCCGCCGGCGCGTGCGCAAGCTCGGCAGTGGCCTGGCCAGCGTCGCGCTGATGATCGGCCTGGCGCTGTTCGCCGGGGAACGTTACCTGCCGCTCAACTATTGGCTGGCCGACCAGCGCACGGCCACCGGCGAGCAGCGCACCCTGCACCTGAGCGACGGCACCGTGATCAACCTCAATACCCACAGTGCCCTGGATGTGCGCTTTGACGACAAGCAACGGCGCATCGTGTTGCAGGAAGGCGAGATCCTGATCGAAACCGGCCACGGCGACGCCCGCCCGTTCATTGTCGAAACCGCTGACGGGCACATGCGCGCCCTGGGCACGCGGTTCCTGGTCAAGCGCGAGGACCAGGGCACCCGCCTGAGCGTGTTGCAGTCCGCCGTCGCCGCACGTCCGGAGTCGAGCCCCGACGAGCAGATCCTCAAGGAAGGCCAGCAGGTACTGATGCGCCGTGACGGGCTCGGCCCGCTCCAGGCCTTGAGTGTCGGCGCCGACGCCTGGACCCGCGGCATGCTGGTGGTGGACAACGCACGGCTCGAAGACCTGATCGGCGAACTCAGTCGCTACCGCCGCGGCCACCTGGGCGTGACCCCGGACGTCGCCGACCTGCGTATTACCGGCAGCTTCCCGCTGCACAACACCGACCTGGCGCTGACCGCGCTATTGCCGACCCTGCCAGTGCAGATCGAACGGCATACGGCCTGGTGGGTGACGGTGGCGGCCAAGGCCGACGCCAAGCCCTGAACCTCGGCGGTCGGCATTACGGCCATGTCCGGTAGGCCCGCACCGCCCCTCTACCACGCAGGCGCTGGCCAGGCACAAGGGGCGCGCTGAGCGCTCGCCTTTAGCTGAATAAAAATTATTTACAATCAGCCCTATCACTTTTTGCATCTCGTCCGGCACATAGGCAATTGCGAACTATTTCCATTCAGGAGCCGCCGTATGTCCCGCTCGCTAGACACCTTGTTGCGCCCCAGCCTGTTGGCCGTGGCCATTGCCCTCTGCACCCCGCTGGCCAGCACTGCGTTGTTGGCCGCCGAGCAGGCGTCCAGCGTGCGCACCTACAACCTGCCGGCCGCGTCCCTGGCCAGCACCCTGAATCAGATCGCCAGCCAGGCCGGCCTGGCCCTGAGCCTGAACCCGTCCCTGGCCGCCGGCAAAACCTCGGCCCCGGTCAAGGGCCCGTTCGACGCCCCCGGTGCCCTGCGCGAAGCCCTGCGCGGCACCGGTCTGCAACTGGAGCAAAGCGGCGCCGGCACCTACAGCCTGGCGCCGATCCCGGAGGGCGTGGTGGCGTTGCCGGAAACCAGTATTACCGGTCAGGAGGTCGCTGAAACGGCTTGGGGACCTGTGGATGGTTACGCCGCCAAGCGCACCGCCGCGGGCACCAAAACCGATACCGAGCTGCGAGAAGTGCCCCGTTCGATCTCTGTCGCCACCCGCGATCAGATGCAGGATCGGGCCGTGCAGAACCTCGACGATGCCGTGCGCTACATGCCGGGCGTCACTGCCAGCAGCTATGGCAGCGACAGCCGCGCCGAATGGCTGAAGGTCCGTGGCTTCGAGCCCACCCAGTTCCTCGATGGCTTGCCGCTGCCCAAGGGCACCTACACCATGCCCAAACTGGAAACCTGGGACCTTGAGCGTGTGGCGCTGCTGCGCGGCCCGGCATCCTCGGTGTACGGTCAAACCCCACCCGGCGGCTTGCTGGATATGGTCAGCCGGCGCCCGCAGGACACGGCCGGCCATGAAGTCCAGCTGCAAATCGGCAGCTACCAGCGCAAGCAGATCAGCTTTGACAGCACCGGTCCGATCGATGATGACGGCCGCTTCCTGTACCGCGTCAGCGGCGTGGTACGCGACAGCAACACCGCCATCGAGCACAACCAGGACAAGCGCTACAACATTGCCCCCAGCCTGACCTGGAACATCGACGACGACACCAAACTGACATTCCTGAGCCAGTTCAACCGCGACGATACCGGGATCACCAGCCAGTTCCTGCCCCTGCAAGGCACCAAGCTGTACAGCCCGGCAGGCGAGGTGAAATACCACAAGAACCTGGGCGACCCGAGCTGGGAGTACTACGACAAGACCTACTACGCCCTGGGCTACGCCTTTGAACATCGCCTGAACGATGTCTGGCAGTTCCGGCAGAACCTGCGTTACACCAAAAGCGACCTGTCCTTCCAGGGCATCACGGCCGGTGGCTTCTATTGGCCGAACAAACCGGATCTGGCGGTCAGTGCCGACGGTACGGTTCGGCGCGGTGCCAACATCGTCAACGAAGACATCAGCCAGTTCGCCGTGGATAACAACGTCCAGGCCGACTTCAATACCGGCGCACTCAAACACACGCTGTTGCTAGGCCTGGATCACGAACGCGTCAACACCAACTACAAATGGCTGTACGGCGAAGCCCCCACCAGCAACATCATCAACCCGATCTACGGGCAGGACTTCAGCAAGGTCGCCTACGCCGCCTACAACGATTACAACCAGAAACGTCAGGGCACCGGCCTGTACCTCCAGGACCAGATGGCCCTCGACAACTGGCGCCTGACCCTTGGCGGACGCCAGGACTGGCTGCACACCGATAGCAAGTTCTACAACATTGCCAACGAACCCCGTGATCAGCGCGACGACCACGCGTTCACCGGCAATGCTGCGCTGAGTTACGTCTTCGACTCGGGCTTCACGCCCTATGTCTCCTATGCCGAGTCGTTCCAGGCCGAAGCCGGCGGTAACTCCAAGGGGCAGGCCTTCGAGCCTAGCACCGGCAAGCAATACGAACTGGGGGTCAAATACCAGCCGCCAGGCAGCGACATACTGCTGACCGCGGCGGTCTACGACCTGACGCGGCAGAACATCGTGCTCTCCGACGCCCTGGGCGTAAGCCGGCCCTTGGGCGAAGCCAAGGTACGGGGCTTCGAGCTGGAAGCGGTAGGCAACGTCAACGAGAACCTCAAGCTCACGGCGGCCTACACCTACGCCAACAGCAAAATGACCAAGGTTGGCGACCCTCAGGACAAAAACCGTCCATTGCCCCTGACCCCGGAAAACCAGGCCTCGATCTGGGCCGACTACACCTGGCATAACGGCTTGCTGGACGGCTTCGGCGTGGGCTTTGGAGCGCGCTACATCGGCGAGACCCATAACATCCCTGCAGGCAACCTGCCCTATGTCGGCAGTAAGTCCGACGGCGACACCGATGCCTATACGGTCTACGACGCCGCCGTGCACTACGACCTGGGCCGTCTGCAAAACTCGCTGAAAGGCGCCAGCATCGCGCTCAATGCCAACAACGTATTCGACAAGGAATACATGTCGACCTGCGACGGCACTTACTGCTACTACGGCGATCGCCGCAACGTCATGGCCAGCGTCAACTACAAGTGGTAAACCGCTAGCTTTCCGGTATCACAACAAGGGTCACGGCCACGCCGTGGCCCTTTTGCATCTGGATGATTCATGAAAAGCCAAACCATCCGCCGCTGGTCCTTTATCCACACCTGGACCAGCCTGGTCTGCACCGTATTTTTGCTGCTGCTGGCCCTGACCGGCCTGCCGCTGATTTTCCACCACGAGATCGATCATCTGTTGGGCGACTCGCCGCAGCTGCGGGAAATGCCCGCCGATACCCCGCACCTGGACCTGCAGCAACTGGTGCGCGCCGCCGAGGCCCATCGGCCAGGCGAGGTGATGCAGTACTTCGGCTGGGATGAAGACGATCCCAACGGCGTGGTGACGATCATGGCCAAGACCGCCGGCACCGAGCCCAATTCGTCCCACACCTTTATGCTCGACGCCCGCACCGGCGAGGCCGTGGCAATGCCCTCGGCCAATGGCGGGCTGATGATGGTCATGCTGCGCCTGCACGTGGACCTGTTCGCCGGCCTGCCGGGCAAGCTGCTGCTGGCATTCATGGGCCTGCTGTTCGTGCTGGCGATCATTTCCGGCACCGTGCTGTACCTGCCCTTCATGCGCCGGCTGAAGTTCGCCAGCGTGCGCCACGACAAATCCACCCGCCTGCGCTGGCTCGACCTGCATAACCTGATCGGCGTGGTGACCCTGACCTGGGCCCTGGTGGTGGGCGTGACCGGGGTGATCAGCGCCTGCGCCGACCTGATCATCGCCGCCTGGCGCAACGACAGCCTGAGCGCGATGATCGCCCCCTACCGCGACGCGCCACCGCTGACGCAACTGGCCCCGGCCAGCCGCCTGCTGGATATCGCCGCGCAGGCCGCGCCGGGCATGCGGCCGGACTTTATCGCCTTCCCCGGCACGCGTTTTTCCAGCGAGCACCATTACGCGGTGTTCATGAAGGGCAGCAGCCACCTGACCTCGCACCTGCTGACCCCGGTGCTGATCGACGCCGCGACCCTGCAGGTCACTGCGGTGGCCGAACGGCCGTGGTACATGGACGCCATGGGCATGTCCCAGCCGCTGCACTTTGGCGACTATGGCGGCATGCCAATGAAGGTTCTGTGGGCGGTGCTGGATGGGCTGACCATTATCGTCCTGGGCAGCGGCCTGTACCTGTGGCTCGTGCGCCGGCGCAACAGCCGTACCTTGAACAGCACGCAAAAGGTGGTGCCATGAAGCCCCGGCAGAGCAATTTCTGGAAGGTCTTCAGTGCCCCGCTGCTGATCGGCCTGCTCAGTGCCGTCGGACTCTTCGCCGCCCTGCTGGGCGATGGCGCCTGGGACAGCCTGAGCTGGCTCGGCCTTGGGCTGCCGGCCCTGATCGCCCTGCGCGGATTGCTCGTACGCCGTTAACCCCCTCCAGCCCCCCTCTGCTTCCAGGCGCCCTGCAGTGGCGCCTGGAGCGCTTGCCGCCCTCGTTGTACGACGACAACCCCGCCACAAACCCTTGCATCTCGTCAGCCCAGGATAAAAACCCCATTGACAGCCGATTAAAGGGCTCTTATAACGGAATCCAGTTGTACGACGACACACAACGTAACAATTTATCGACCCATAAAAATAATTCAAAGAGTGTCCAGCCAATCATGACCCGACTCCGTCCTTCCCTCGCCCGACCCGCCTGTTTCCTGCTGCACGCCGCCCATTCGCCACCGTGACGCCCCCTGCGCGCGCCCTTTGGCGCCGCCAACCGGCAACACCCATAAATCCAAGAAAATGATGGTGAAGCGATGAAAATCAAAGGCATCCGCTGGTGGATGGTCGGCCTGGTCACGGCTGGCCTGATGGTCAATTACCTGGCCCGCAATACCCTGTCGGTGGCCGCACCGACCCTGATGAGCGAGATGAACATCTCCACCGAGCAGTACTCGCACATCGTCGTTGCCTGGCAGGTCTGCTACGCGCTGATGCAACCGGTGGCCGGTTACATCATCGATGCCATCGGCACCAAACTGGGCTTCGCGATATTTGCCGTGGCCTGGTCCGTGGCCTGCGCGGCGGCGGCACTGGCCTCGGGCTGGCAAGGCCTGGCGGTGGTTCGTGGCTTGCTCGGCCTGACCGAAGCGGCCGGGCTGCCGGCGGCGGTCAAGGCCTCCACCGAATGGTTTCCAGCCAAGGAGCGCTCGGTAGCCATCGGCTGGTTCAACATCGGTTCGTCGATCGGCGCGCTGCTGGCTCCGCCCCTGGTGGTCTGGGCGATTCTCAACAGTGGCTGGGAGCTGGCGTTCCTGATCGTCGGTGCCATGGGCATCATCTGGAGCTTGCTGTGGCTGGTGCTGTACAAACACCCGCGCGACCAGAAGCTGCTGAGCGAGCGTGAGCGCGACTACATCCTCAGTGGCCAGGAAGAGCACTTCAAGGATCCAAACCCGAAAAAAGGCAGCTGGAAAAAGATCATCGGCAACCGCAACTTCTACGCCATCGCCAGCGCACGGATGTTGTCGGAACCGGCCTGGCAGACCTTCAACGCCTGGATCCCGCTGTACCTGATGACCGAGCGCCACATGAACATCAAGGAAATCGCGATGTTCGCCTGGCTGCCGTTCCTCGCCGCCGACCTGGGCTGCGTGCTGGGGGGCTACCTGAGCCCGTTCTTCCACCGCTACTGCAAGGTCTCGCTGTTCACCTCGCGCAAGATGGTGTTGTTCTTCGGCGCCTCGTGCATGATCGGCCCGGCCTGCATCGGCCTCGTGGCCAGCCCCTACACCGCGATTGCCCTGCTGTGCGTCGGCGGCTTCGCCCACCAGACCCTGTCCGGGGCGCTGTATGCCATTACCTCGGATTCGTTCGGCAAGAATGAAGTGGCCACCGCCACCGGCATGGGCGGGATGTTCGGCTACCTGGGCGCTGCGGCATTCACCCTGGTGTTTGGCGTGATGGTGACCAAGATCGGCTACAGCCCACTGTTCGTGGTGCTGGCGATTTTCGACATCATCGCCGCCCTGGTCGTGTGGAACGTCGCCCGCGAACTCAAACCCACCCCGGCCTCACCCGCCAGCAGCAACACCCCGGACGCCCAATTGAAACCTGCGCTCTGACCACTCTGTAGCCGCTGCCGAGCAGCGGCTACAGGGCTTGGGTGGCGGGCTGGTATTTGGGGAAGCGGCGCAGGACATAGGCGATGCGGGCCAGGTCGATCAGGATCACCGGCACAAACCACAGGTTCTCCGACACCGCGCCAGAGGCCACCAGCAGCGTGAAGCCGCTCAGTAGCAACAACGGCAGGTGACACAGGGCCAACGCCCGGTGCAGCCTGGCACTCACGCCCTTGCGTGCCCTGAGGCAAAACACGCCAAAACCCGCCACCAGCCATAAGGCCGCCGGAAGCACCAGCATCCAGCCGATATAGGCAAACATCACCACAAACTCCGGTTCCCCCTCACCCTTGCGCCGAAACTCGCTGTCGAGGGCGATAACCACCGCCAGCCCATACAGCGCCAGCAAGGCCAACGTCAGTACCGTGTGCTTGAAATACAACCTGCGCATCCTGCATTCCCTGGTTTGAAAGAGTGTCCGGCCGGCACGATACAGCTCAATCGCCCGGCCCTGTAGCGCTGTTTACCGATGGCGTACTCGCTCAAGCCTTCGGCCCCGGTGCCGATTGCCCCGGTGGTGCAGGCCGCGTCACAGCGACCGCAGCGTCCAGCAACACCCACTGGCGGCGGCTACTCGCCGGCCGTTGCAGAGGGGGCAATGGCTCCAGGGGGAACAACCCGGCAATGCGCTGTGCCAACGCCTCACCCTCTGCCTGATCTTCACGCAACCCCAATGATCTACACATGAACCGTCTCCAGGTCGAACTCCAGTGGCTTGGCGGCACGGGTCTGGGCGATGCCATACCAGTCCAGCTTGCGGGTCAGCACCATGAACACACCCAGCAGCCCGAACAGCAGCAGCGAGCCCATCAACAGTGCGTAGTCTTCGGCGCTCAGCAAGCCATAGAGCAGGCCATACAGGGCCGCCAGGCCGACCGCGAAAGCGCAACCGTGACGCCAACTGTGCAACACATGGCTGACGTAAAAACCGATCAGCAACACGCAGGCGCCGGCCGACAGCAGGTACGCCAGGGTGAACCCCAGGTGCTCCGACAGCGACAGCAGCAACAGGTAGAAGAACGCCAGCGCCACCCCCACCAGGGCGTACTGGATCGGGTGCACCGCCAGGCTCTTGAGCACTTCGAACAGGAAGAACCCGGCAAAGGTCAGGCCGATAAACAGCAACGCGTATTTGATCGCCCGATCGCTCTTGAGGTACTGGTCCACCGGGTCGATAAAGCTCACGCCGAAGTTGCGGCTGTTGAAATCATTGCACTCCTCGCTCATGGCCACGCAGCGATCCAGGGCCTGCTGCAGGTTGGTGGAGAAGAACGAGGTCTGCCAGGTGGCGGAAAAACCCTGTTCGGTGATTTCACGCTGGGCCGGCAGGTAGTTGCCGATAAAGCTTGGGTGCGGCCAGTTGGCCATCAACTGCACCTTGCTGGTCTTGCCCACGGGCACCACCGACAACTGCCCGGTGCCTTGCAGGCGCAGTTCGAAACCGAAATCCAGCTGGGTGGGTTTCTTCACGTCCAGCGGCGGCAACATCACGTGCACGCCCTCGTCCAGCCAGCTGACATAGGTGCCCGGGGCAAAGTCCAGGGTCTGGCCGTTGAGTTCCAGTTTCAGGGCGTTTTCAATACCGCGGATGTCGCTGATGCCCACCGCCAGGAAGGCCCGGTCGAACTGATAATCGGCAAAGTCTTCGGTGATGCCGTACTGCGCGGGAATGGCAAATTGGCCGCTGAGGTGGGTGTTGGCGTGAAACAGCCGAGCCTCGTAGATCCCCCGGGCGCGCAGTTCGGTCTGCGCCTGGCCGTTGAGCTCGAAGTGCTCGGGCAGGAAAAACAACCGGCCCTGTTTCTCGACAATGTATTCAGAGCGTTTTTTGGTTTTTTCATCTTCCCGCCAGGTGCGGACCTTCCTGCGGTAGTCGACCACCATCACCGGGCCGGTCACCCGTTGGCTGCCACTGGAGCTGCGGGCGATCTCGTCGAGTACGCCGTCGCGCAGTTGCTGACGGTCCTGGATCAGGCCGTTGATCATCAGCAAGGGGATCAGCAGGAGCAGGATCAACAGGGCAATCGCCCCCAGTTTTACGGTCAAGCTGCGGTTCATGGATTCTCTCCCGATTCGTATGAGAGAGAGTCTGGGCCGCCCATATGGGGGCTTTATGAGGGCAATGTGGAGACTGTGTGGAGATTTCCGTCCCCTGTAGCCGCTGCCGAGCCCGCGAGGCTGCGCTGGCCCTCAACGACAACGCATTGATCCTGCGCGATCTTCAGCGCCCTTTCGGGACAGCGCAGCCTGGCGGCAGCGGCTGCGGGAATGGCATTTTATCGGGGGAGATGGAGGGTGACTTGCACGCCGCCGGGGACGTTGCCGATGGACATGCGGCCACCGTGCAGTTGCACCACCTCTTCGACGAAGTTCAACCCCAGGCCGGTGCTTTTGCGCCCACTGTCCGGGCGAGGCAGGGAGTAGAAGCGCTCGCAGAGGCGGGCCAGGGCGTACTCCGGAATCGCCTCGGCCTGGTTGAACAGGCTGAACTCGACCTGCGCACCCAGTTGTTTGGCAAAGAACCGCAGCACGCCCTGGGCCGGGGTGAAGTCCAGGGCGTTTTCCAGCAGATTGCCGATGGCCTGGCGCAACAGGAACGGCTCGCCGACCAGGGTCAGATTCGGGTCGATGCGTTGTTCGACCTGCAATTGCTTGCGCTCGATCCGCGCGCTCTGGCTTTGCAGCAAGGTGTCGATCAGGGCCGCCAACGGCACCTCGACCCGCTCCTCCAGCCCCTGGCGCTGCTCGACCTGGGCCAGGTCCAGCAGGCGCTCGATCAACTGCTGCATGCGCGCGCTTTCGCTGCCGATGTTGCCGACAAAGCGCTGCTGCTGCTCCACCGGCATCTCGCCCTGCAGCAACTCCGCAGCGCCACGAATCGCCGCCAGCGGGCTTTTCAACTCGTGGGTCAGGGTGTGCACATAACGTTCGACGTAGGCCTTGCCCTCAAGCTGGGTGCGCATGTGCTCCACCGCCGTGGCCAGTTGCTCCAGCTCACCACCACGGTAATGCGGCAACGCGGCGCGCCGGCCTTCGCTGACCGCCTGGGCATAGGCGGTCAGGCGGCGCAACGCCGCGCTGAGCCACCAGGACAGCAACGCGCCGAACAGCAGGCCCAGGGCAATCAGGCCGATGCCGTACCACACCAGGCGGCGTTCGGTGCGGTCGACATAGGGCTGCAACGAGCTGTTGGGCTTGGCCACGGTGACCACGCCGATGATCTTGCCCTTGTCACGGATCGGCGCGCCCACGTGCATGACCGAAGAGTTCGGATCATCGGCCACCGCTCGCGACGAACGCGCACCGTACTGGCCGCGCAAGGTCAGGTACACATCGTTCCAGCGCGAATAATCCTGGCCCACCGCGACACCGCTGGAGTCCAGCACCACCTTGCCCTGGTCGTCGGTGACATAGATGCGGTGGTTGACCTGGTTCTTCGGCAGGCCCCAGATACTGGCCGCCGGCTGCCGCTCGCCGTAGGCCTCGAGCAGTTGCGGCCAGCGGTTTTCATTGAGGGTCCCGGCCTTGAAGTCATCGCGCAGGATTTCGGCCATCAGGTTGGCGGTGTCCACCAGGGTTTCTTCGGTGGACTGGCGCACCCCGGGACGGATTTCCTCCATCACGGTGCTGAGCACAAAGTAGCTGGTCAGGCCGATAAACAGCGCATAGACCAGGAAGATCCGGATGCCGAGGGACATCAGCTATGACTCGGGCTGTAGCTGTAACCCAGGCCGCGGTGGGTCTGGATCGGCTCGGCGGTGGCCGCCACCAGGCGCAATTTGGCGCGCACGCTCTTGATATGGCTGTCGATGCTGCGTTCGTAACCAGCGTCCGCCGCCACCCCCAGGGCATCGAGCAACTGCTCGCGGCTGAACACCCGCTCCGGCTGCTCCAGCAGGCACTGCAACAGGCGAAACTCGTGGCGGGTCAGGCTCAGGGGCTGGGTGCGGTAGCTGATCTGCACCCGTTCGGCGTCCACCACAAACAGCGCCGAAGCCGGTTCAGCACTGGCCCGCGGCCCCATGCGCTTGAGAATCGCCTTGACCCGCGCCGCCACCTCGCGCGGGCTGAACGGCTTGACCACGTAATCGTCGGCGCCGATTTCCAGGCCCACCACGCGGTCGATTTCACCGTCGCGGGCGCTGAGAAACATCACCGGCACCTCGCTGAAGCGCCGCAGTTGCTTGCAGGTTTCAAAGCCGCTGATGTCAGGCAGGCCGATGTCGAGAATGATCAGGTCCGCCGGCGTCGCCCGCTGATGCTCCAGCGCCGCCTGCCCCAGGCTCAGCCAGGTGGTGCTGAAACCTTCGCCTTGCAGGGCGAAAATCAGCGTATCGGCTATCGCCGCTTCGTCTTCGACAATCAGGATATGGGCCATGGCGTCCGGGCACAGGAGTTGAATGCCCGAACGGTGCCGGATGCCTCAGGCCGCGTCAATCAGATGCAGCAGCCATCAGCAGTCAGGTTTGTCTGCGGTGTAACGCCGGGCCGGGTTCACCGCCGCGCCAAATTCGCGCAGGGCCTTGGCCCCGATCAGCAACGGGTAGTTGAAGCTGCTGCGGTCGGTCAGGTTGACCTCCACCGTGCGCTTGACGTTGCCCAGGCACATTTCCAGGTCAACCACCGGACGCTTGGCGGACTGCGGCTCGTCCTTCTCGTCATCTTCGTCGGAGCGACTCTTGATCTTGCTGATCCGCGCCACCTTGTGTTCGTAGACCTTGTTATCGGCGTCCTTGGTGGCCAGGCGAAAGCGCACCCAGTCCTCGCCGTCACGGGTGAAGGTCTCGATGTCCTTGGCCGACAGCGAGGCGGTCAGGGCCCCGGTGTCCATCTTGGCCTTGAGGGTTTCACCGATTTCCGGCAGGCGAATGTTTTCGTAGCGCCCGTAGAGGGTTGGCTCGGCGGCCATGACCGGCAGGGCCAGGAGGGACAAAAGAGCAAGGACGGCTTTCACGTGGTGGGGTTCCTTGAAGAGTGGGCAGCGGGATTTTAGACCCTTGCCGCTGGATTCGTTCGCCAGCGCCACCGCGTTAGCGGCGCAGCGAATGA
The DNA here is from genome assembly GCF_000416215.1 of Pseudomonas sp. CF161. Taxonomy (NCBI): domain Bacteria; kingdom Pseudomonadati; phylum Pseudomonadota; class Gammaproteobacteria; order Pseudomonadales; family Pseudomonadaceae; genus Pseudomonas; species Pseudomonas sp. CF161. Next base: position 90,110 of record NZ_ATLP01000035.1, on the reverse strand, counting down.
AAAGCATACCCGGCCATGGGTGAAACATTCGTCAGCACACTGGGGTTTGGCCTGTTCGCCGAAGCTGCTTATCATGGCGCGCCAAAATGATTTCAAGAGTGCCTTATGCGCCGCCTGCTCACCGGCTGTTTCGTCACCCTGCTGCTGTTGCTCAACACCCTGGTCCTGTTCGGCCCGCTGATGGTGTTTGCCCTGCTCAAGCTGGTCCTGCCGGGGCGCCTGCGTGACTACGCGTCCTGGGCGGTGATGTGGATCGCCGAAACCTGGGCCGAGATCGACAAGCTGATTTTCGCCCTGTGCATCCCCACCCGCTGGGACATTCGCGGCGGCGAGGGGCTGCGGGTCGACACCTCCTACCTGGTGATCAGCAATCACCAGTCCTGGGTCGATATTCCGGCGCTGATCCAGACCCTCAACCGGCGCACGCCGTTCTTCAAGTTCTTCCTCAAGAAGGAACTGATCTGGGTGCCGTTCCTGGGCCTGGCCTGGTGGGCGCTGGACTACCCCTTCATGAAACGCTACAGCAAGGCCTTCCTGGCCAAACACCCGCAGTTGCAAGGCAAGGATCTGGAGATCACCCGCGCGGCCTGCGAGCTGTTCAAGCGCCAGCCGGTGACCGTCGTCAACTACCTGGAAGGCACCCGTTTCACCCCGGCCAAGCGCGCGCAGCAACAGTCACCCTTCACCCATCTGCTCAAGCCCAAGGCCGGCGGCGTGGCCTTTGTGCTGGCGGCGATGGGTGAGCAGCTGGATGCAATTCTGGATGTGACCGTGGTCTATCCACAGCCGACGATTCCGGGCTTCTGGGACCTGATCAGCGGCGCGGTGCCCAAGGTCATCATCGACATCCGCACCCGCGAGCTGGACCCGACATTGTGGCAGGGCGACTACGAAAACGATCCGGCCTTCCGCCAGCAGATCCAGAACTGGGTCAACCAGCTCTGGACCGAGAAGGATCAGCGCATCGCCCAATTGCGCGCCGAGGGCAGTTGATCAGCTGCCAGTGCCCCAGATGCCGCTCAGGCTTTGCAGCAACGAACCACCGACGCCCTGCTGCCCCAGGTATTGCAGGATCAACGGCGCAAACTGGCCGATCATGCCGCTGTCCATGCCCAGGGCGCCAAAGGTGTTGTTCAGGTCGCTGGTGTTTTTCACATTGCCCAGCAGCCCGTCCAGGGCCGGGGATTTGGCCGAATCACCGAGCAAACCACCCAAACCGCCAAGCCCGCCGAGGGCATTGTTGCCCGTCAGTTGATCCAGGCCCGGCACGCTTTTCGCCAACTGCGCGTAATCGGTGGAACTGAGCTGGTTTTTTGCCAGGCCGAGCATGGCTCCGGCGCCGCCCACTGCCTGCTCCGGCGACACGTTCAAGTGCGAACCCAGGGTATCGAGCAAGCCGGCCGCTTGCGGGGTGGTGGCCGCCTCGCCGGCCTTGTTGCCCTGGGCGCCGGCAATGGCCCCGGCCACATCACCCAGGTTGAACCCCGCAAACACCGGGCTCGCCGCCAGGGTCATCAGCGAAGCCAGTAGCAAACCGCGTGAAATCTTCATCGAGCCAACCTCAGTGAACGCTGCGCCATCCTCAAGAGTGGGATGGAAAACAGTTTTTTGACTGAATTCCCCAAGTAATGTTCCGAACGCTGGTCGGCGCGAGGCGAGAACAGCGCTCCTGAAAAAAAACCAACGGGGTGCATCCGCCAGCCGCTTGCCCACGTATATCCAAGGGCCTGGAGGACACCCTGATGCATGGAACAACCGCCCACCCTGGACTAACCTCAAGCCACCTTCGCGGCCCGTCGCCTTGGGCTCACCCCTGGACTGCCTGGAGAACGGTTATTTCCACTGTCGATACCGATCAGCTCAGACAGCTGCTGGCCCAGTGCTCACTGGGTGACCGGCATGCCTTCGAAACCCTGTACCGCAGCGTCGCGCCGCGACTGCACGGGGTGGCCCTGCGCTTCATGGGCCGCCGCGACCTGGCGGAAGAGGTGTTGCAGGAAAGCTTCGTGCGCATCTGGAACAACGCTTCGCGCTACCAGGCGCACGTGTCCGCGCCGCTGACCTGGATGATCAACATCACTCGCAACCAGGCCATCGACCAGTTGCGCAAACACCGCGAACGGCCCCTGGGCGCGCTGGAAGAACAACAGCTGGAGGATCAGAGCCTGTCGGCCCACGAACAACTGGACCGCGCCCGCGATGCCAGCGCCTTGAACCGCTGCCTGGCGACCCTGGAAAGCATGCAGCGCCAGTCCATCAGCGTGGCCTACTTCCAGGGCCTGTCGTGCTCGGAACTGGCCGAACACCTGGCCGCGCCCCTGGGCTCGGTCAAGTCGTGGATTCGTCGCGGCATGGAGCGCCTGCGCAGGTGCCTTGAATCATGAATTACCAGACCCCCGCCCTGCGCCGTGCCCTCGCCGCCGACTACAGCATCGGCCTGATGCAGGGCGCGGCCCGACGCCGCTTCGAGCAGTTGCTGCTGGATGACGCGGCCCTGCGCGCCGAAGTCGCGCAATGGCAGGAACACCTCGCCAGCCTGACCCACGCGCTCCCGGAGCAGGACGTGCCGGAGCGGGTGTGGCAGGCGATCCAGGCCCGCATCGAACCGCAACGCCTGCACGTGCCGCCCAAGCAATCGCTGTGGATGCGTCTGCGCCTGGTGGTCGCCGCCTGCGCGGTGCTGGCCTCGCTGTACATCGGCTTCATCTACCAAAGCGACAGTGTGCGCTACAGCGCCACCCTGCTCAGCGCCAGCCAGCAACCGGCGTTGCAGATCCAGGCCCATGGCCAATACCTGCAGGTCGAACCCCTGGCCCTGGCCACCGTCGGCCTGGACCGCAGCCTGGAGCTGTGGGCCGTACCGGCCGACGGCAAACCCATCTCCCTGGGCGTGGTGCCGGTGGGCGGCAAGGGCCGGATCAACCTGACCCAGGCCCAACGCGACCTGCTGGGCACCCCCATCGCCCTGGCCGTCAGCCTCGAACCTCACGGCGGCTCGCCCACCGGGCAACCGACCGGGCCGGTGTTGTATCAGGGGCCATTGGTGGCGTTGTGAGCCTCGTGGACTGACATGAAAAATCAGCCCCGAGATAGCGTTCGAACCCAAGCTGATTGAAAATGCCGCGCCCCCCCCTGGCCTCAGACCGGCCAGGGGGTGCTGGTGTGAAGGATTCACCCTTTTTCGGCGTTATAAGCGAAGCACAATGAGACGTTTTCTGTATGTTTGCGGCCTGCTGGGCCTGGCCACATTGATTGGCATCTGGAGAGTGGGTACGCCGGTCGATGAGGCTGTATGCAGCGCCGAAGCAACCACCTCCGGCCCCTTGGGCACGGTTATCGCCGAATACGCCGACGCCACGGATGGGGCCGATTGGAGAGACAACGGCAGTCCCTTTACCGTTCTCGAACTGCCCGCCGCCCACGCCCTCGCACGCGAACCCCGGCAGCACTACTGCGAAGCCCTGAGCCTTCTGCAAAACCCCCAGCGCACGCAGACCGAAAAGGTGCACACCGTGATGCTGATGCTTAACCTGCCTATCGATTACTACCTCGGTTTTATGGATCGCAGCCATGAGCTGTATCAGCGTGGGCTTATCGATGCCTCAGTGCTGGGCTTGGTCATGACCCCCAGGGGAACCGCACTCAACTACTGGTGGCTGCCGCAATGGCGATCACGCTACCAACGCGATGCGCCCGGGCTGTACAGCCAGGCGCAGATTGAAGACGTGTTATCGGGCGCACACTGGTTTGACTACCCGGGGCGGGGGTTTTGAGCGGTTCTGCTTCGCAGGGGCTTACCTCCCAGCAGCCGGTCGTTGAGGCGGCGAAATAACACCCATACACCTGACACGCCACGGCGCCAGATAGGACCAGCGCAGCCTTCGGCAGCGGCTACGGGCGGTGGGGCGCGAAAAAAAAGGGCGACCCGTGGGTCGCCCTGTTTGTTGCGGCTGGAGTTAAGCAGCGCTGAACAGTTTGTGCGGGTCGATGACGAATTTCTTCGGTACGCCGGCATCGAATTCGCCGTAGCCGCGAGGGGCGTCGTCGAGGCTGATGACTTCGACCCCGACGATGTCGGCGATTTTGATCCGGTCCCACATGATGGCTTGCATCAATTGGCGGTTGTACTTCATCACCGGGGTCTGGCCGGTGTGGAAGCTGTGGGATTTGGCCCAGCCCAGGCCGAAGCGAATGCTCAGGCTGCCCATTTTGGCTGCGGCGTCCACCGCACCCGGGTCTTCGGTCACATACAGGCCGGGAATCCCGATCTTGCCCGCCACCCGTACCACGCCCATCAACGAGTTGAGCACGGTGGCCGGAGCCTCGTGCTTGACCCCGTCATGCCCATGACCACGGGCTTCGAAGCCCACGGCGTCCACCGCGCAATCGACTTCCGGCTCGCCGAGCAAGGCCGCGATCTGTTCGTGCAGCGGGGTGTCCTTGGACAGGTCGGCGATTTCAAAACCCTGGGCCTTGGCGTGGGCCAGGCGGATCGGGTTGACGTCACCAATGATCACCACCGCCGCCCCCAGCAAGCGGGCAGACGCCGCAGCCGCCAGGCCGACCGGGCCGGCACCGGCCACATACACGGTACTGCCGGGCCCTACACCCGCCGTCACCGCACCGTGGTAACCGGTGGGCAGAATGTCGGAGAGGCAGGTCAGGTCGCGGATTTTCTCCATGGCCTTGTCGCGATCCGGCAGCTTCAGCAGGTTGAAGTCGGCGTAAGGCACCAGCACGTATTCAGCCTGGCCGCCGGTCCAGTCGCCCATGTCGACATAGCCGTAGGCACCGCCCGGGCGCGCCGGGTTGACGCTCAGGCACACCCCGGTGTGCTGCTCCTTGCAGGAACGGCAGCGCCCGCAGGCCACGTTGAACGGCACCGACACTAGGTCACCGAGCTTCAGGTTCTCGACGTCGCTGCCCTTCTCGATCACTTCGCCGGTAATTTCATGCCCCAGGACCAGGCCGGTCTGGGCGGTGGTACGGCCGCGCACCATGTGTTGGTCGGAGCCGCAGATGTTGGTGGAAACCACGCGCAGGATGACGCCGTGCTCAATCTTCCTGCCACGGGGGTCCTGCATTTTGGGATAGTCGATTTTCTGTACTTCGACCTTGCCGTTGCCGAGATACACGACGCCACGATTACCAGACATGCAAGTCACCTCTGTAGTTGTTGTTGTGAAGAGAGTTGAAGCAGCCTCAAGCGGCAAGCTACAAGCCGCAAGAAGTGTGCATACCGCTGTTACTTGTCGCTTGTCGCTTGAAACTTGCCGCTGCCCTTAAAGCACCACCGTGCGGTTGGCGTTCAAGAACACCCGTCTTTCGATGTGATAGCCCACTGCGCGGGCCAGGGTCAGGCCTTCGATATCGCGTCCCTTGGCGATCAGGTCCTCGGGGTAATGGCTGTGGTCCACCACTTCCACGCCCTGGGCGATGATCGGGCCTTCGTCCAGGTCGTTATTGATGTAATGCGCCGTGGCGCCCACCAGCTTCACGCCTTTGTTGTAGGCCTGGTGGTACGGCTTGGCGCCCTTGAAACCGGGCAGCAACGAGTGGTGGATATTGATCGCCTTGCCGTCGAGCTTGCGGCACAGCTCCGGCGACAGCACCTGCATGTAGCGCGCAAGGATCACCAGCTCGGCGCCCGACTCTTCTATCACCTGCCACACCTGGCGCTCCTGGGACGGTTTGTCGTTAGGGTCGAGGGGGAAATGGTAGTAGGGAATCTGGTGCCAGTCGGCCAAAGGTTTCAAATCGGGGTGATTGGACACCACCGCCACCACGTCCATCGACAGTTGGCCGATGCGCTGGCGGTACAGCAGGTCGTTGAGGCAGTGATCGGCCTTGGAGACCATGATCACCACTTTGGGCCGGTAATTGGGCGCGGTCAGTTCGAAGACCATGCCGAACGCCTCGCCCCTGGCGGCCAGGCCGGCGCGAAACCCCTGCTCGTCAAAGGACTCGGGCTGGCGAAATTCAACGCGAATGAAGAAACGGCCCGAAAGCCGGTCATCGAAGGAGTGGTGCTCGGTGACGTAGCAACCCTGCTCGAACAGAAAGCGGGTCACCGCGTCCACCGTGCCGAGCACACTGGGGCAATCGGCGGTCAAAATCCATGTGTCTGGGACGCGGCTCATCGTTGACGACTCCTGAGTAAAGAAAAGGCCGGTCGTGGAGCGGGCGCCTCCCGGGGCGGGGGCGCCGGCCACCACGGCACAGCATTCAGGCCTGGACGCTCAGGCCGTACTCGGCGGCGGCATCCTGCAACCACAACCACCAGTAATCGGAGAAGCTGCGGCGGATCAGCAGTTCCCAGGTGTCTTCAGCGGTATGGCGGATCACCAGCTGCGACTTGGCGAACACCGTGCCGACCGCCTTGCCCACCGGGAAGTTGTCCGGGTGCACGTCGTAGCTGGTGGACTTCATCAGCACCTGGCGCACATTGGGCCCCGACAACTCGAGGATCTGCTGGCCGCCGCTGACGTTAACGATCTGGATATGCAACTCGCCCAGGGCTTCGCGCAGGCTTTTTTCCGCGGCGAACTCTTCACCGCCGGGCACGATCAGCAGCCACTCATCCGGGCCGAGCCATTGCAGGCTGGTTTCACCTTTGACGATCACCGCCAGGGCGCCGGGCAATTCGATGCCCAGGGCCTTGTGCACCCCGGCGGCAAAGGCCGGGTCATGGCCGTCGCCACGAATCGTCAGGTGGCCCAGGAGTTTCTTTTCACGCACGGTCACGCCGGCATTCTTGCGGCCCTTGCCCACAAGGCTGGCGAGGTCGGCGTGATGCAGCGACGACTCGGCCTTGGCCCCGGTGGTCGGGCGTTGCTGGTAAACATTGGCAGCGGTCATATGGAGCACCTGTGTTGAATTCTGTTGGAGCCTTGCCAGAGGAACAGGGCAAGGCTCACGGCTACACGTTCTGGCGATCACCCTTGGGGTCGAAGAACACCGAAGACACGATCTCCGCCTCGATCACGCGGCCATCGGCCAGGGGCGCGAAGACTCGCTCGCCCAGGCGCTTGAGGCCACCCTTGACCACGCCCAGGGCAAACGAATACCCCAGTGAGTTGTGGGCGTAGCTGGAGGTGACGTGGCCGACCATGCTCATCGGGATCGCCTGCTTGGTGTTGAACACCAGTTGCGCGCCCTCCGGCAGCCATTGGGTCGGATCGATCGGCTTGAGGCCCACCAGTTGCTTGCGCTGATCGCGCACGCAGTCTTCACGGTTCATCCCGCGCCAGCCGATCCACGAGAACGGCTTGGTCCGCCCCACGCACCAGCCCATGTTCAGGTCGTCCGGGGTCATGGAGCCGTCGGTGTCCTGGCCGACAATGATGAAACCCTTCTCGGCCCGCAGCACGTGCATGGTCTCGGTGCCGTAGGGGGTCAGGTTGTAGGCCTTGCCGGCCTCGACGATCTTCTCCAGCACGCCCATGGCGTAGTCGGCCTGGACGTTGACTTCGTACGACAGCTCGCCGGTGAACGAGATCCGGAATACCCGCGCCGGCACGCCGCCCACCAGGCCTTCCTTCCAGGTCATGAACGGGAAGGCTTCGTTGCCCAGGTCAATGTCGGTGACCTGGCTCAGCAGCTTGCGGCTGTTGGGCCCGGACAGGGTCATGGTCGCCCAGTGGTCGGTGACCGAGGTGAAGTACACCTTGAGCTCCGGCCATTCGGTCTGCTGGTAGATCTCCAGCCATTGCAGCACACGCGCCGCGCCGCCGGTGGTGGTGGTCATCAGGAAGTGGTTGTCGGCCAGGCAGGCGGTCACGCCGTCGTCGAAGACCATGCCGTCTTCCTTGCACATCAGGCCATAGCGCGCCTTGCCCACATCGAGCTTGGTCCAGGCGTTGGTATAGATGCGGTTGAGAAACTCGCGGGCGTCCGGGCCCTGGATGTCGATCTTGCCCAGGGTCGAGGCGTCCAGCAGGCCGACGCTGTCGCGCACGGCCAGGCATTCGCGCTTGACGGCGGCGTGCAGGTCTTCGCCGTTTTTCGGGAAGTACCAGGGACGCTTCCACTGCCCGACGTCTTCGAACTCGGCGCCGTTTTTCAGGTGCCAGTGATGCAGCGCGGTAAAGCGAACCGGCTCGAAAATGTGCCCGCAGTGCCGACCCGCCACAGCACCGAAGGTCACCGGCGTGTAGTTGGGCCGGAACATGGTGGTGCCCATCTGCGGGATGCTGACGTTCAGCGAGCGGGCGGCAATCGCCAGGCCGTTGACGTTGCCGAGCTTGCCCTGGTCGGTGCCAAAACCGAGAGCGGTGTAGCGCTTGACGTGCTCCACCGACTCGAAGCCTTCGCGGGTGGCCAGTTCGATGGCGGCGGCGGTGACGTCGTTTTGCAGGTCGACAAATTGCTTGGGCGCCCGCGAGGTGCCTTTTTCATGGGGCACCTGGAACAGCGCCAGGGTCGCTTCTTCAAGGCGGGTCAGGGTTTTGGGCAACACCCCTTCCACGCTCTTGAACCCGGCTTCGCTGGCGGCGCGCACGCCCCCTTCAAAACCGTCGGCCAGGGAATCGCCCAGGCCGTAGACGCCATTGATGCCACCGACGCACACGCGTTTTTGCGGTGCTTCACCGGGTACAAAACCCAGGATGTCTTCACGCCAGGTCGGCTTGCCGCCCAGGTGCGAGGCCAGGTGCACCACCGGGCTGTAGCCACCGGAGCTGGCGATCAAGTCGCAATCAAGCCACTCGCCGGGGCTGGTCACGGTGTGCGCCTTGACGTCGATCGCCGCCACTCGCGCGGCGGTCACGTGCTTGCTGCCACGGGCTTCGATCACCGCACTGCCGGTGAGGATGCGAATGCCCTTGGCCCGGGCCTCTTCCACCAGCGCACCGCGCGGGTTGCTGCGGGCGTCGGCGATGGCCACCACCTGCAGGCTGGCGTCGAGCCAGTCCAGGGCCACGCGGTAGGCGTGGTCGTTGTTGGTGCTCAGCACCAGTTTCTTGCCCGGGGCCACGCCGTAACGGCGAACGTAGGTCGACACCGCGCCGGCCAGCATATTGCCCGGCACGTCGTTATTGCCGTAGACCAGCGGCCGCTCGCACGCGCCGGTGGCCAGCACCACGCGTTTGGCGCGCACACGGTGGATGCGCTGGCGCACCTGGCCGATGGGCGCGCGATCACCGAGGTGGTCGGTGAGGCGCTCGTGAATGGTCAGGAAATTATGGTCGTGGTAGCCGTTGACCGTGGCCCGTGGCAACAGCAGCACATCCGGCAGCGCCTTGAGTTCGGCGATCACCGTGGCCACCCATTCCGCCGCCGGTTTGCCGTCCAGGCTTTCGCGACTGTCGAGCAGGCTGCCGCCGAATTCTTCCTGTTCATCGGCCAGTATCACCCGCGCACCGCTGCGCGCCGCCGCCAGGGCTGCGGCCAGGCCGGCAGGGCCGGCGCCGACGATCAGCACGTCGCAGTGCTGGTTCATGTAGTCGTAGCTGTCCGGGTCGTTCTCGGTCGGCGAGCGGCCCAGGCCCGCGGCCTTGCGGATGTACTTCTCGTAGGTCATCCAGAACGATTGCGGGTACATGAAGGTTTTGTAGTAGAAGCCCGGCGGCATCAGCTTGCCGCCGACCTTGCCGAGAATCCCCATCATGTCGTTGTTGACGCTGGGCCAGCCGTTGGTGCTGGTGGCAACCAGGCCCTGGTACAGCGCCTGTTGCGTGGCACGCACGTTGGGGATTTGCGTGGCTTCGGTGGCGCCGATCTGCAGCACCGCGTTCGGCTCTTCGGCGCCGGCGGCGAAGATGCCCCGTGGCCGCGAATACTTGAAGCTGCGACCGATGATGTCCACGCCATTGGCCAGCAGCGCGGCGGCCAGGGTATCGCCTTCATAGCCTTTGTAGGTCTGGCCGTTGAAGGTGAAGCTGAGGACTTTGTTGCGGTCGATGCGGCCACCGTTGGACAGCCGATTGGTCTGGCTCATACCTTCTCTCCAGCAGCCTTGGCGGTGAATTGCGGCTTGGTGCCGATCTTGTAGGTTTCAAGAATTTCGTAGGTCAGGGTGTCGCGGGTGGCGTTGAAATACTGGCGGCAACCGGCGGCGTGAATCCACAGTTCGTGGTGCAGGCCACGGGGGTTGTCGCGAAAGAACATGTAGTCGCCCCACTCGGCGTCGGTGCAGGCGTTGGGGTCCAGCGGACGCGGGATGTGGGCCTGGCCCGATGAGTGGAATTCCTCTTCGGAGCGCAGCTCGCCGCAATGAGGACAGAAGATATGCAACATAGGGATTTCTCCTGTTAGTGGGCGACAGCGGCGGCGCCGTGTTCATCGATCAGCGCACCGTTGTGGAAACGGTCGATGGAGAAAGGCGCGGCCAGCGGGTGCATTTCACCCTTGGCCAGGCTCGCGGCAAATACGTTGCCCGAGCCCGGGGTGGCCTTGAAGCCACCGGTGCCCCAACCGCAGTTGAAGAACATGTTCGGTACCGGGGTCTTGGAGATGATCGGGCAAGCGTCCGGCGTGGTGTCGACGATGCCGCCCCACTGGCGGTTCATGCGCACCCGGGACAAGACCGGGAACATCTCGACGATGGCCTGGATGGTGTGTTCGATCACCGGGTACGAGCCGCGCTGGCCGTAGCCGACCCAGCCGTCGATGCCGGCGCCGATCACCAGGTCGCCCTTGTCGGACTGGCTGATGTAACCGTGCACGGCGTTGGACATGATCACGCTGTCGATGATGGGTTTGATCGGTTCCGACACCAGGGCTTGCAGCGGGTGGGACTCGATCGGCAGGCGAAAGCCCGCGAGCTTGGCCATGTGCCCGGAGTTACCGGCGGTGACCACGCCGACACGCTTGGCGCCGATAAAGCCCTTGTTGGTTTCGACGCCGATGCACACGCCGTTTTCCTTGCGAAAACCGATGACTTCGGTCTGCTGGATCAAGTCCACACCCAGGGCATCCGCCGCACGGGCAAAGCCCCAGGCCACGGCGTCGTGCCGGGCCACGCCGCCACGGCGCTGGACGGTGGCGCCGAGTACCGGGTAGCGGGTGTTTTTCGAGCAGTCGAGGTACGGGATCTCGTCCGCCACCTGCTGGGTGTTGAGCAGTTCGCCGTCCACGCCGTTGAGGCGGTTGGCGCTGACCCGACGCTCGGAATCACGGATGTCCTGCAGGGTGTGGCACAGGTTGTAGACCCCGCGCTGGGAGAACATGACGTTGTAGTTGAGGTCCTGGGACAGGCCTTCCCAGAGTTTCATCGCGTGTTCGTAGAGCTGCGCCGACTCGTCCCACAGGTAGTTGGAACGCACGATGGTGGTGTTGCGCGCCGTGTTGCCGCCGCCCAGCCAGCCCTTTTCAACCACCGCGACGTTGGTGATGCCGTGTTCCTTGGCCAGGTAATAGGCAGTGGCCAGGCCATGCCCGCCGCCGCCGACGATGACCACGTCATAGACCTTTTTCGGGGTCGGCGTACGCCACATGCGCTGCCAGTTTTCATGGTGGCTGAGGGAGTGCTTGAAGAGGCCGAAGCCCGAGTAGCGTTGCATAGTCATTACTCCAAAACGGCGCTCAGCGATAAACCGGGAAATCAGCGCACAAGGCCGCGACCTGGCGGGCGACATTGGCCTCGACATCGGCATCGCCGAGGTGGTCGAGGATGTCGCAGATCCAGCCGGCCAGTTCGGTGCACTGGCTGACCTTGAAGCCGCGGGTGGTGACCGCTGGGGTGCCGATACGCAGGCCGGAAGTGACAAACGGCGACTGCGGGTCGTTGGGCACGGCGTTCTTGTTCACGGTGATATGGGCCCGGCCCAGGGCGGCATCGGCTTCCTTGCCGGTCAGGCCCTGACGAATCAGGCTGACCAGGAACAGGTGGTTATCGGTGCCGCCGGACACTACATCGTAGCCACGCTTGATAAACACGCCGGCCATGGCCTGGGCGTTGTCGATCACTTGTTGCTGATAAGTCTTGAAGCCGGGCTCCAGGGCTTCCTTGAAGCACACCGCCTTGCCGGCGATCACGTGCATCAAGGGGCCGCCCTGGCCGCCGGGGAATACCGCGGCGTTGAATTTCTTTTCCAGTTCTTCGTTGGCCTTGGCCAGGATCAGGCCGCCACGGGGCCCGCGCAGGGTCTTGTGGGTGGTGGTGGTGACCACATCGGCGTACGGCAGCGGGTTCGGGTACAGGCCGGCGGCAACCAGGCCGGCGACGTGGGCCATGTCGACGAACAGGTAAGCCCCGACCTTATCGGCGATCTGCCGGAAGCGCGGAAAATCCAGGGTCTTGGAGTAGGCAGAGAAGCCGGCAATGATCATTTTCGGCTGGTGCTCGACCGCCAGGCGCTCCACTTCGTCGTAGTCGATCAGGCCGGTGTCGGTGTCGATGCCGTACTGCACGGCGTTGTAGAGCTTGCCGGAAAAACTGACCTTGGCGCCGTGGGTCAAGTGCCCGCCGTGGGCCAGGCTCATGCCGAGCACGGTGTCGCCGGCCTGCAACAGGGCGAGGAACACCGCGGCATTGGCCTGGCTCCCGGAGTGCGGCTGGACGTTGGCGTAATCGGCGCCGAACAGCTGCTTGGCGCGCTCGATGGCCAGGGCCTCGACCTTGTCCACGTGCTCGCAACCACCGTAGTAGCGCTTGCCCGGGTAGCCTTCGGCGTATTTGTTGGTCAGGCCGCTGCCCTGGGCCTGCATGACGCGCTTGCTGGTGTAGTTTTCCGACGCGATCAGTTCGATATGGTCTTCCTGACGCTGCTCCTCGGCATTCATCGCCGCCAGCAGCGCATCGTCATAACCCTGGATCTGGTCTTGCTTGCTGAACATCGCGTCTCTCCCAGCGGCGGCGGTGCGCCTTTCGTCTCGGTGAGGCCTGCCTCACGACAGTGCCCTTTGGATGCGATGGTAGGGCCGGCGCTGCCCAGCCAAATGCCTATGGACGCCACGCAAAGGTGCGTTTACGACATGGGCCCACCCATCCCTGTAGCCGCTGCCGCCAGGCTCGGGCCGCGTTCGGATGCTGGCCAGAACTAACCGGAGGATCTACTGGAAGAATCGCGGTGCGACATAGGGCCAGCGCAGCCTGGCGGCAACGGCTACAGCGCTTGGCGCAACGCCAGCAACAGCAGGAAGTGCCCGGGGTACAGCAGGTAGGCCCAACGCCGCATCGGCGGCACGGAGTGCGGGTGCAGGCCGCGCAACAGGCCGATGCCCAACAACGGCGCCAGCAGGCAGCTGACAATGCCCAGGCTCGCCGCCTGATTGCCCAGCAGCGCCGCCGGGAACAGGGTCTGCCATTGATTGGCTGCCAGGCACACCAGCCCGGGCAACAGGCTCCAGTACCAGGGCCGGCGAATCACCAGCAGCAACGCCAGGGGCAACAGCACGCCAAACACGCCGAACATCAGACGCTCGGAGAACAGTCCCGCCAGCGCCAAGGCCGCCGCCCCCAAGTACAACGCCGTCCCCCTTCGTTGCTGCCAGCCGCGGGCCACCAACAACCCCAACGCCAGGGTCGGCAACACGTTCAAGGTGTCGGGGTCGGGAATAAACAAGCGGTAAGGAATCTCGCTGATCAGGCTGAACAGCAGCAACCACCCCAGATACCGCCACTGCCCGGCCACCTCGCCCTGCACCACGCCCACCCGCGCCAGATTGGCCGCCATCGCCAGGCAAAACCAGGGGAACGCAAGGCGCCCGGGCACATACAGAAGATCCACCTGCCAGCCCACATAGCGCAGGTGGTCGAGCACCATGCTCAGCAGCGCCAGCCACTTGAGCAGGTCCAGGGCGCCGTCACGTCGGCCGGCAGGTGTGATCAGCGTGGGCCCAGGCATAAATCTCCATGCAATGTGCATTTTTCATGCATAAACAGAACGTGTGCACCCTCGCCAATCTTGGGTAAAGTGCCCACCACCAGGCGCTCGATAGTGCGGCGCCCGCTACGCAATGTGTGTTTCAACCGATCTTCAGCGCAGCACTCCTTACCCAGGAACGCCTTACCCGAGGCCCTTTACCCAAGGCGCCTCATTACGGACACCTATCACGGAAGCAGGCCATGACCGACAAGAGCCAACAATTCGCCAGCGACAATTATTCCGGCATCTGCCCTGAAGCCTGGGCTGCCATGGAACAGGCCAATCACGGCCATGAACGCGCTTACGGCGACGACCAATGGACCGCACGGGCCTCGGATCATTTCCGCAAACTGTTTGAAACCGACTGCGAGGTGTTCTTCGCCTTCAACGGCACCGCCGCCAACTCCCTGGCCCTGTCGTCGCTGTGCCAGAGTTACCACAGCGTGATCTGCTCGGAAACCGCCCACGTCGAAACCGACGAATGCGGCGCTCCGGAATTTTTCTCCAACGGTTCCAAGCTGCTGATTGCCGGCACTGAAAACGGCAAGCTGAGCCCGGAATCGATCCGCGAAATCGCCCTCAAGCGCCAGGACATTCACTACCCGAAACCGCGGGTGGTCACCCTGACCCAGGCCACTGAAGTCGGCAGCGTCTACACCCCGGAAGAAATCCGCGCCATCAGCGCCACCTGCAAGGAACTGGGGCTGAACCTGCACATGGACGGCGCGCGCTTCTCCAACGCCTGCGCCTTCCTCGGCTGCTCGCCGGCCGACCTGACCTGGAAAGCCGGGGTCGACGTACTGTGCTTTGGTGGCACCAAGAACGGCATGGCGGTGGGCGAGGCGATCCTGTTCTTCAACCACAAGCTGGCCGAAGACTTCGACTATCGCTGCAAACAGGCAGGCCAGCTGGCCTCGAAAATGCGCTTCCTTTCGGCGCCCTGGGTCGGCCTGCTGGAAAACGACGCCTGGCTCAAATACGCCTGCCACGCCAACCACTGCGCGCAACTGCTGGCCAACCTGGTGGCCGACATCCCGGGGGTGGAACTGATGTTCCCGGTGCAGGCCAACGGCGTGTTCCTGCAACTCTCGGAACCGGCCATCGCCGCGCTGACGGCCAAGGGCTGGCGCTTCTACACCTTCATCGGCAAGGGCGGCGCACGCTTCATGTGCTCCTGGGACACCGAAGAAGAACGCGTGCGCGAGCTGGCGGCAGATATCCGTACGGTCATGAGCGCCTGACGTGGCGAGGGAGCTTGCTCCCGCTGGGACGCGTAGCGGCCCCAACGGCGGCAACTCCATTTCTCCAGGCAAATCGCGAACTCCGGGTTTACAACCCCTGCACCCCGCAGCGCCGGCCGGCCGAGCGGGAGCAAGCTCCCTCGCCACAGAGGGCAAGCCGCCTGTGACGTCGGTGGGAGCATCCGCACTTTTTTGTGGCGAGGGAGCTTGCTCCCGCTGGGACGCGTAGCGGCCCCAACGGCGGCAACTCCATTTCTCCAGGCAAATCGCGAACTCCGGGTTTACGACCCCTGCCCCCCCAATGGCGGCAACCGCATTTCTCCAGGCAAATCGCGAACTCCGGGGTTACGCCCCCTGCACCCCGCAGCGTCGGCCGGCCGAGCGGGAGCAAGCTCCCGCTGGGACGCGTAGCGGCCCCAATGGCGGCAACCGCATTTCTCCAGGCAAATCGCGAACTCCGGGGTTACGCCCCCTGCACCCCGCAGCGTCGGCCGGCCGAGCGGGAGCAAGCTCCCGCTGGGACGCGTAGCGGCCCCAATGGCGGCAACCGCATTTCTCCAGGCAAATCGCGAACGCCGGGGTTACGCCCCCTGCACCCCGCAGCGTCGGCCGGCCGAGCGGGAGCAAGCTCCCGCTGGGACGCGTAGCGGCCCCAATGGCGGCAACCGCATTTCTCCAGGCAAATCGCGAACGCCGGGGTTACGCCCCCTGCACCCCGCAGCGTCGGCCGGCCGAGCGGGAGCAAGCTCCCTCGCCACAGAGGGCAAGCGCCCCTGGCCCTGCAATCAGTTCACAGATTCGTGAACTGATTATTTGCCGCCGCTGATTCAACATCCCCGGCAGATCCCGGACACTTCAAGGTCGACCTATAAAAACAAGGCAGCGACCCCATGACGAGCCTGGCCTCGGCTTCCGACAAAGCCCCTGCGTCAACCCTCAAGATCGAAACCCGCTCCATCGACTACGTCCCCCGCAACGAGCGGCACGGCAAGGTCTGGCACCAGGGGCCCTTCTGGTTTACCGGCAATTTCGTCCTCACCACCATGGTCACCGGCTTCACCGGTGCCGCCCTCGGCTTGAGCCTGCACTACGCGATCCTGGCGATTGTGATCGGCGTGTGCCTGGGCACCTTCTGCATGGCCTTTCACGCCAACCAGGGCCCGCGCATGGGTTTGCCGCAGATGATCCAGTCCCGGGCGCAGTTCGGCCTGCGCGGCGCCATCGTGCCGTTTATCGCGGTGGTGTTTGTCTACATCGGCTTCAACGTGTTCAACGTGATTCTCGCCACCGACGCCATCAACACCGTGCTGCCCGGCGCCCGCGCGCCCTGGTACACGCTGATGATCATCCTCGCGGTAATCATCGCCGTGATCGGCCACGACCTGCTGCACACCGTGCAGCGCTGGCTGACCTACGTGATGATCAGCGTGTTCGCGGTGCTGACCATCAGCGCCCTGATGACCCTGCAGGCCGACGCCGCCGTGGCCAACGCGCACTTTTCCTGGTCGGCGTTCCTGATCCAGTTGTCGGCCGCCGCCGGCTACCAGATCAGCTACTCGGTGTATGTCTCCGACTACTCGCGCTACCTGCCGCACAAGACGCCGTCGCGCCAGGTGATTTTCTGGACCTACCTCGGCGCCGCCGGTTCGGCGCTGTGGCTGATGTCCCTGGGGGCATTCCTGGCCTCCGCCCTGCCCTCGCCGGACGCCATCGGCAGCGTGCGTGAAGTCGGCAACCAGGTGATTCCGGGCTTCGGCACCTTTACCGTGTTGATCGCGGTACCGGCGCTGATCGGCATCATGGCGGTCAACTGCTACGGCGCGATGCTCACCGGCATCAGTGCCATCGACGGCTTCCTGCAAATCAAACCCAACCTCAAGAGCCGGGTGGTGGGGATCTCGCTGGTGGCGGTGGTGATCTTCCTGATCGCCCTGAATATCCCCGAGAGCTACCTGGGCAGCTTCAACACCTTCGTGCTGCTGATGCTGTATTTCCTGGTGCCCTGGACCGCGGTCAACCTCGCCGACTTTTATGTGGTGCGCAAAGGGCGCTACGCCATCGGCGACATCTTCAACCCAGCCGGGATCTACGGCCGATGGTCCAGTGCCGGCCTGGTGGCGTACTTCCTCGGTTTGCTGGCGATGGTGCCGTTCATGTCCCTGAGTTTTTACCAGGGGCCGGTTTCCCGGGCCCTGGAAGGTGCCGACATTGCCTTTGTGATCGGTTTGGCCGTGGCCGGGGTGGCCTATTGGGCGATGACCCGGCGACTGGATCTGGCTGCCGAGCAGCGGGCCATTGCCGCCAGCGAGCACCTGCTGGAGGGCCCGAGCGCATGAACCCGGTACAGACCCTGAAAGTCGCCTGCCAGCAACTGGCGCCGCGCGTCGGCGAGCTGGCCCATAACCGCGAGCTCAGCGCCGCCGCCATC
The DNA here is from genome assembly GCF_000416215.1 of Pseudomonas sp. CF161. Classification (NCBI taxonomy): domain Bacteria; kingdom Pseudomonadati; phylum Pseudomonadota; class Gammaproteobacteria; order Pseudomonadales; family Pseudomonadaceae; genus Pseudomonas; species Pseudomonas sp. CF161. Next base: position 72,633 of record NZ_ATLP01000035.1, on the reverse strand, counting down.
CGCCAGGCCGCGGCCCAGGGCGCCCAGGTGGTGGTGCTGCCGGAGCTGATGCAAAGCGGCTACGTGTTCCACGACCTGGCGGAAGCCCTGGCACTGGCGGAAACCCTCGACGGCCCGGCCCTGAGCCTGTGGAAAAGCCTGGCCGAAGAACTGCAGGTGGTGATTGTCGCCGGCTTCTGCGAGCGCCTGGCACAAGACCAGGTGGCCAACAGTGCGGTGCTGATCGAGCCCGAAGGCAACCTGGCGGTGTACCGCAAGGCTCACCTGTGGGATCGGGAAAACCTGATCTTCACACCCGGCAATGAACCGCCACCGGTGGTGGCGACCCGCTTCGGGCCGATAGCGCTGATGATCTGCTACGACCTGGAGTTTCCCGAATGGGTGCGCTTGCCGGCCCTGGCCGGGGCCGCCCTGCTCTGCGCCCCGGTGAATTGGCCGGACGGCCCGCGCCCGGCAGGCGAGCGGCCGGGGGAAATGGTTCGGGTACAGGCCAATGCCGCGGTGAACCGGATGTTTATTGCCGCCTGCGATCGCAGCGGCGAGGAGCGCGGGGTGAATTGGGTCGGCGGTTCGACCATCGTCGATGCCGACGGCTACCCCCTGGCGGGCAAAAACCGCCACACCGGGGAGCAACTGCTGCTGGCCGACCTGCCCCTGGCCGAGGCCTGGCACAAGTCCATCAGTGAACATAACCACGTGCACCTGGATCGGCGCCCGAGCTTGTACTAACCCCCTGCGTGGCGAGCGAGCTTGCTCGCGCTGGGTCGGCCGGCGCTCCGGGGCGCCGCCGCCCTAATGGCTGCCCCCCATTTATTCAGATAGACCGAGCACTCCGGGTTTGCGACCGCTGCGCGGCCGAGCGGGAGCAAGCGCCCTCGCCACGGGGGGAGTGCCTGATCGGGTCCTTGGGATCAGAACTCGACCCGCACATCGCCCTTGGGCACGCTGCAGCAGGAGAGGATGTAGCCTTCGGCTTCGTCTTCTTCGGTGATGCCGCCGTTGTGTTCCATTTCCACTTCGCCGCCGAGCTTGAGCACTTTGCAGGTGCCGCAGATGCCCAGGCCGCAGGCCTTGGGGATCATCAGGCCGAGCTTGGCCGCCGCCGCGTGCACGGTTTCGCCCGGGGCCACGCGGATGCTCTTGCCCGAGGCGGTGAATTCCACCTGGTGCAGGTCGGCAACGTCGATTTCCGGCGCGTCGGCCGCTTGTTCGGCTTGTTCCACCGCGTCGGCACGGGCTTCGGCCGGGGTCGCGCCGAATGATTCTTCGTGGTAGCGGGCCATGTCGAAGCCCGAGGCCTCCAGCAGGCGCTTGACCGCGGTCATATAGGGCGTCGGCCCGCAGCAGAACACTTCGCGCTCAAGGAAGTCGGGCGCCATCAATTCCAGCATCTTGTGGTTCAGGTAGCCGCGATAACCGGCCCAGGGCTCGCCCAGGCCGTGTTTCTCGCAGATCAGGTGCAGGCTGAAGTTGTCGATGCGCGACGCCATGTGCTCCAGCTCGCGGTGGTAAATGATGTCCTTGGGCGAGCGGGCGCTGTGGATAAACACCATGTCGACATTGGCGTTGGTGTCGTAGAACCAGCGCGCCATGGACATCACCGGGGTGATGCCGACTCCGCCACTGAGGTAAAGCACCTTGGGGCTGGGGAAATCCATGGCGTTGAACAGCCCCACCGGCCCGTGCACCGCCAGCTCCTGGCCTTCGTGCAGGGTGTCGTGCAACCAGTTGGAGACCTTGCCCCCCGGCACGCGCTTGATGGTCACCGAAAAGCTGTAGGGCACCGAAGGCGAGCTGGAAATGGTGTAGGAACGCATGATCGGCTGGCCGTCGATTTCCAGCTCCAGGGTCACGAACTGCCCCGGTTTGAAGAAGAACAGGATCGGCTGGTCGGCCATGAAGCAGAAGGTGCGCACGTCCCAGGTTTCCTGGATGACTTTGACGCAACGGACGATATGCCGACCATTGGCCCAGGTCTGGGTTGTTACCGGATTCAGGAAGCTGTTGGACATGCTGTTCTCCATAGCCGTGTGCTCGGCTTCATGGTGGCGATTCTGCGTAACGCACGAAGCACCCATTTACCTATCTGCGACATTCACATGCTTATCGCGACCAGCCCCCAATCACCGGGGGTTGCGCGTCGGGAACAGGTTGGGCCATGTCGCCCATGGATAAGGTTCGGGGCGCTGGCGACCGCACACTCGGCGCAACGACAACAGCCGTATTTCGTGCCTTGCGTAGCACCAACCGTAGCCACTTTTCGCCGGCCGCACAGAACGGCCATGAGGACTTTAACGATGGACGTCACCGCAACCCTGAGCTTGGGCGATCCGCTGGAACCTGCACGCAAGGCCACTGCACAGATGCTGCAGGAGCGCGAGCGGACCTTTTCCCTGCCGCAGCCGTTTTACTCTGACGAGCGACTGTTCGATATCGACATGCAGGAGATCTTCCAGAAGGAGTGGTTGATCGCCGGCATGACCTGCGAAATTCCGACCAAAGGTAACTACCTCACGCTGCAGGTCGGCAAAAACCCGATCATCGTGATTCGCGGCGCCGAGGGCGTGGTGCACGCTTTCCACAACGTCTGCCGTCACCGTGGCTCGCGCTTGTGCACCAGCGACAAGGGCAAGGTGGCCAAACTGGTGTGCCACTACCACCAGTGGACCTACGAGCTGGACGGCCGCCTGCTGTTCGCCGGCACCGAAATGGGCGCCGACTTCGACATGAAGCAGTACGGCCTCAAGCCGGTGAACGTGAAGACGGCCGGCGGCTACATCTTTATCTCGTTGTCGCAGAACCCGCCGGCGATCGATGACTTCCTGTCGACCTTGAGCCACTACATGGAGCCCTACGACATGGAGAACACCAAGGTGGCGGTGCAAACCACCTTGATGGAAAAGGCCAACTGGAAACTGGTGCTGGAAAACAACCGCGAGTGCTACCACTGCAACGCCTCGCACCCGGAGCTGCTGAAAACCCTGCTGGAATGGGACGACGTCACCGACCCCCGGGCCGATCAGGCGTTCAAGGACCACGTGGCCGCTTCGGCCGCCGCCTGGGATGCCGAGAAGATCCCCTACGCCCACGCCAGCTTCGGCCTGCGCAACCGTATCGTGCGCATGCCCCTGCTCAAGGGCACCGTGTCCATGACCCTGGACGGCAAACAGGGCTGCGCCAAACTCATGGGCCGGATCAAGAACCCGGACCTGGGCTCGATGCGCATCCTGCACCTGCCGCACTCATGGAACCACTGCATGGGCGACCACATCATCGTGTTCACGGTCTGGCCGATCAGCGCCCAGGAAACCCTGGTCAGCACCAAGTGGATCGTGCACAAGGACGCGGTCGAAGGCGTGGACTATGACGTCGAGCGCATGCGCAAGGTGTGGGACGCCACCAACGACCAGGACCGGCGCCTGGCCGAGGAAAACCAGCGCGGCATCAACTCCACCGCCTACCAGCCCGGCCCGTACTCCAAGACCTACGAGTTCGGCGTGGTCAACTTCGTGGATTGGTACAGCGAACGCATGCTGAGCAACCTGGGAGCGGCGCCTGCGCCCTACCTCAAAGGCGTGCCGGTAGAAAGCTGACCGCCCAACGTGTGCGAGCAGGACCCGCGCCCCCAACGATTACTCGCTGGGAGCGCGCGCCCTGCTCGCGATGACGGCCCAATCACTGCAGACCGCCGGTTACCAGTGCCAAGTACCGATGAGGCGCTGCGCCAACGCGTAGATCCGCTCTATATCAGAGGCATTGGGCGCTCTTCGATAGTCCGGAGCGACGGCGCGCTGCAGTTCGTCATATAAGCCGTCGATTCTTTCTTCGGTACGTCTTTGATCCCGTCGACGAAGTTCTTCAAGCTTGGCCTTGTTACTTTCCAGCGCTCGACTTTCTTCGAGATTGAACGCAAGACGCCACTGCTGTTGAAGGGGATCGATAAACGGTGGCGGCCCAATTGACTTATTCATGGTTCACCTCGACACAGGCGGTGTCAGTTCAAGAAAACCAACCACTGATCCAACTCACGACGCTGTTGAATGTATTGGTGATGGTTTCCCAGACTTTTTGTGCCCAGGCCAGAATTTTCTTGCCGATGTCGATGAAAAAATCGCTGATCTTGTCCAGCACGGCATTGAACAAGTTACCGAAGGTTTCCATGAAGCCGACGATGGCATCGGCACTTTGTGGGAACTTGTCCAACTGCCGGCCGGCTTCGTCATACATATTGTCGATGCGTTTTTCAGCAGCGGCCTTATCGCGCTTACGCAACTCTTCGAGCTTTTTGCGGTAGTCGCTGGTGTCGGTCGAACCCGAGCTTTCAAAGACTTCGGTGGCCTTGGTCAACTCCGTCTGCGACTGGTTGGACTGCCCCTCACCGGCTTCCCGGGCCTTGGGTTGCAGGTACTGCACTGCTGGATCATTGGAGCTCGCGTTGAGGTACAGGCTGCGCAGGTGAATCGTTTGCAGTTGTGGCGAAGCCATCAGCACACCGCGGGCGGTGCCTGAGGAACGTTTTTTCGCGTGAACCCGCATTTCATTCAACAGTTGGTGATACGCCTCTTTGGTGGCGGCGGCAGTGACTGGCTGGGCTTTTGACTTGGCGGCTTCAGACATTTTGGAACTCCTTGTAAGTTTATTTGAAACGCACGACTGTGCCCTGTAAACGAGGGCCGAAAGTATCTATCGGCGCAACCCGCTATTAATTTTCATAGTCCGTTTGGCCGGGCACACCGCTGCCCGTTGGTTCAATAACACGATGGCCAATGATTATTTGAAAAACCGAATATAGGGCGCCAAATTATTAAACCCAGCGCTACTACATAGGGGCTTTTTTAAATAGGTACTTTTTACATAAATACTTTGTTGAGCGCCGGCATTGGATAACACTCAGCGCGATAACCGTGCATGGCAATACTCCTTGGGGGGAGAAGTAAGCGTTGAACTTCCTGTTCACTGTATTGCGTGGAGCAAATTAAAGTCGTGGCCTTTGGCATTGTCAAACAATCCCATAGACCCAAAAGAAACTTGTTTTATTTTGATTGGCTATATCCAAACACTCGGCTCGGGAGCGATTGACTGCCGTGGACGCTGCTGCTCGCTGTACAAAAAACGCCCAACTGCCCGCCACCCCGCCATCCCCCTGCCCTGCAGCCTTTGCCTAACAACTTATCCACAAAGCCACCCACAGCAATTGTGGGCAACTGCACTTTTCACTCGACATAAAATCAAGAAAATCCGTGACTTATTCAAAGCAGCGGGTTTTATCCCGCACTGATCAGTTTTTGATCAAAAACCTACAAGCCACGTTTTATAAGGCCTACAGCGGAACGCAAACACCTTATCCACAGAAGCGCCAACAGACTTTGGGGGCAACTTGGGTCCATCTGTGGAAAACCGGCTGTAACTGAGCAAAATAGCGGCTTCGAGCGCAGAAGTCCGCTAAAAAGGCGACATTGATCATATTTTAACCAGCACGCTATAAGCCAGGTTTTATAAGGCCTACAGCGGATAGCGAACATCTTATCCACAGAAGCACCAACAGACTTTGGGGGCAAGTCTGTGCCGGGTATTTTCCTTATCCACAGAAAAACCCAAGAAAAAACCGACAGTTAGGCTGGTTGTTTTTCGTACAGAGGGCTGCAGGGCTTGATTGGCGTGGGGCGCGGCCAACCGCGAACAGGTTATCCACAGGCGTGCCAACAGGGATTGTGGGTAAACCCACTTATCTCCTGTTGGAGCGAGCCTGCTCGCGAAGGCGGTGCATCAGTCAATACCCGTGCCGACTGACACGCCGCCCCCACAAGGGGTTAGCGCACCACACCTTCTTCTATAAGCAGCTTGAGAATGGCTTGCGCGCCAGCTTCCGCGCTCACGCCCTTGAGCACCTGGCCGGTGCCGCCGCTGGCCTTGGCTGTGGCGGCTTTCATGCGGTCGGCGCCGCTCTTGGCCTTGATCACTTTCAGGCGCTTGGGTCGGGGCTTGGCCGGTTGCAGGGTCGAGGCTGTGAGTAACTCGTCGTCCACCACCGTGACCTGGTCCGCCTGCAACACGCCGCGCTGGGCCGGGCCGTAGGCGCTTTGCCGGGGTTTGGGCGCGGCGTTATCCACAGTGGCGAGAAACGGCAGGCGCACTTTCAGGCGCCGCCGCTGGCCACGGGGCAAGGCTTGCAGCACCAGGGCCACCCCGGCGTCGATGGATTCGACCTGGGCCAGCCCCACCACCAGCGGCCAGCCCAGGTTCTCGGCCAGCAGAAACGGGAGCATGCCCGAGCCTTCGCCGGTTTCCGCCTGGCTGCCGGTCAGCACCACCTGGGCCCCGGCGTCACGCAGGTAGTCGGTCAGCGCCGGCAAGGCATCGGCACCGGACGGCTGTTCCAATACATGCAACTGCTCCAGGCCCATGCCCAGGTAGGCCCGCAGCGCCGGTTCGTGGATGTCGCCGGCGTGCAGCACCTGTAGCTTGTCCCCGGCCAGCTGCAGGCCCAGCTCCACTGCCCGCGCATCCTGATCGGCGCGTCGTGGCCGCCCGGAAGTCGGGTGGGCGCCGATGGACACCAGGCTGATTACATTACTGTTCATGGTCATCCCCTTAAGCCGCGTCGCGCTTGGCGCCGTTGCGGTAAGCCGCGACCGCCGCGATCAAGGCTTGAAGAATCTCGGCGCTCTCGCCAATCACCGACAGGTCGGCACGCTTGATCATGTCGCAACCGGGGTCGAGGTTGATCGCCACCACCTTGTCGCAGGCACCGATGCCTTGCAGGTGCTGGATCGCCCCGGAAATCCCCACCGCGACATACACCCGCGCCGTGACCCAGGTGCCGGATGCCCCGACCTGGCGGTCGCGGGCCATGAACCCATCGTCCACCGCCACCCGCGACGCACCTTCGGTGGCGCCCAGGGCCGCAGCGGTTTGGTGAAACAGTGCCCAGTCCTTGACCCCGTTGCCGCCGGAGAAGATGAACTCGGCCTCGGCCATGGGAATGGCGGCTGGGTCCACGGCCACCGCCCCCAGGTCTTCGATCCGCGCCAGGCTGCGAGCAACGCTTGTGGATAACTCCACGGGCAGCGCTTCATGCCGGGTTTCGCTGACCGGTTCGGCGCATTCGACGGCGCCCAGGATCAGCCGTGCCAGCGGTCGTGCCAAGTCCTGCAAGCCGGCACCGGCACGTCCGATGCACTGCTCGTCCTTGACCTGCCAGACCCGGGTCGCCGGGCGTTCGCCCAGGGCCGCGGCAAAACGTCGGCCCAGTTCGGCACCGCCGCTGCGGCTGTCAGGCAGCAGCCAATGGCGCGGGTTGAACTGGTTATCCACAGCCCGCAGGCCCTGGACCCGTTGCTCCGGTGCATAACCTTCGAACTCATGGCCTTGCAGCACCAGCAAGCGGTCGACGCCGGCCTGGGCAAAGGCGGTTTCCTTGTGCTCGCCAAACACCACCGCCAGCACCGCGCCGTCCTGGCCGGCCAACTGGCGGGCCAGGCCCAGCAGGTCGCGGTCGTGGCTGCCGAGACGGCCACCGACCATGTCCGGCACCACGCTGATGTAAAACGCCGGTTGCGGCACCTGATGCAGCGGCAGTTGCACGTCGACTGCGGCGCTGCGCTTGCTCATGCCGCCCTGCTGGGCGCCGCTGCGGTCGATGCGCTTGATCCCGTTGGGGCCGATAAAACCCTGGCTATGGGGATTCTTGCGCAGCAGGCCATTGGGCCCCATCCAGCTGTGGGTCACCGGTTGCATGGCGGCATGCAGCGGGTGCAGGCGATTACGGGCGATCCACTCGGCCCGTGGGTCGCGGCGAATAATGTCGCTCATCAGTGCACCTCCGCAGGTTCGCGCTTGGCCGGGGCCTTGCCTGGCGCCGGCTCTTCGAGCAGGGCATCGGCCACCAGCTCGGCAATGTCCTTGATCTGCGGCCGGGGCTCGACCACCCCTTCGAGCATCGCCGTGCACTGTGGACAACCCACTGCCACCAGCTCGGCGCCGGTTTCGCGGATGTCCTCCATGCGCATATCGGGGATGCGCTGCTTGCCGGGGATGTCGGTAATCGGCGCACCGCCGCCACCGCCGCAGCAGCGGGAGCGGAAGCCCGAGCGCTGCATCTCCTTGACCTCGATCCCCAGGGCACGCAGCACCTGGCGCGGAGCCTCGTATTCGCCGTTGTAGCGGCCCAGGTAGCACGGGTCGTGATAGGTCACGCTGCTGCCCTTGTGCTGACCGAGGTTCAAGGCCCCCTCGTCAATGATCTGGGCCAGATAAGTGCTGTGGTGCTGCACCTGATAGTCCCCGCCAAATGCGCCGTATTCGTTCTTCAGCACATGGAAGCTGTGGGGATCGCAGGTGACGATGCGCTTGAAGCTGTACTGGGCCAGGGTCTGGATATTGCGCCGGGCCAGCAGCTGGAAGGTCGCCTCATCCCCCAGGCGCCGGGCCACGTCGCCGCTGTCCCGTTCTTCGAGGCCGAGCACGGCAAAGTCGACGCCGGCCGCCTTCAGCACTTTGACGAACGCCCGCAGGGTGCGCTGGTTGCGCATATCGAAGGCGCCGTCGCCGACCCAGAACAGCACGTCGGTGGTTTTCTTCTCGCTGAGCAGGGTCAGGTTCAGGTCCGCTGCCCAGTTCATCCGCCCACCGGGGTTGAAGCCGCCGGGGTTGTCGGTGGCGATCAGGTTTTCCAGGACTTCGGCGCCCTTGTTCGGGGTCGCGCCTTTTTCCAGGGTCAGGTGCCGCCGCATGTCGACGATGGCATCGACGTGCTCGATCATCATCGGGCACTCCTCGACACAGGCGCGGCAGGTGGTGCAGGACCACAGGGTCTCGGCGTCCACCAGGCCGTTGACGATCGGCTGATGGGGGTTACCGCCATGCTCGCCAATCGGTTTGCCTGGGTAAGGGCTGCCGGCGAACTGGGCGTCGGTGCCCCCGGCGAGGCCGACCACCATGTCCTGAATCAGCTTTTTCGGGTTCAGCGGCTGGCCGGCGGCGAACGCCGGGCACGCCGCTTCGCATTTGCCGCACTGCACGCAGGCGTCAAAACCCAGCAGTTGGTTCCAGGTGAAATCCTTGGGTTTTTCCACTCCCAAAGGCGCGGAGCGGTCGCTCAGGTCCAGGGGCTTGAGCCCGGTGGAACGGCCGCCGCCAAAGCGCTCGGCGCGGCGATGCCAGGCCAGGTGCAGGGCACCGGCGAAGGCGTGCTTCATCGGCCCGCCCCAGGTCATGCCGAAGAACAGCTCGGACACGCCCCACAGCACACCGACCGCGAGGATCAGCGCCAGCACCCAGCCGCCGAAATCCTCCGGCAGGATGCCCGCCACCGGCAGGGTCAGGACAAAGAACGAGGCCGAGAACGCCAGCAGGCTTTTCGGCAGGCGCATCCACGGGCCTTTGGACAAGCGCGCGGGCGGGTTGCGCCGGCGCAGGAAGACAAAGATCGCGCCGACGAACATCACGGCCGTCATCAACAGCAAGGCGTAGCCGAGGATGCGGTTGTGCAGGCCGAAACCGTGCACCAGCAGCGCCAGCACAATCGACGCCACCGCGCCGCCGGCCGTGGCCACGTGGGTGTTGGCGATGTATTTGTCCCGCGCCACCACGTGGTGCAGGTCGACCATATAGCGCCTGGGCATGGCCAGCAGGCCGCCCAGCAGGTCAACCTTGGAGGCTCGCCCCCGGCGCCACAGGGATGCACGCCGCAGCGCGCCGAGGAGCGCAAGGCCCAGGGCGGCGAAGAGCAGGATGGGGATCAGGATGTTGAGCATGGTGAAGCTCCCGCAAGGATCTTGTCGGAGCTGGCGGGTGTGGCGAGGGAGCTTGCTCCCGCTGGGCTGCGAAGCAACCCCAAACTGGGCAATCGAGATACATCAGGTGGATCTCGGTGAGCGGTTTGGGAGTGCTGCGCACTCCAGCGGGAGCAAGCTCCCTCGCCACAACAAGCCGGCTCCTACTAGCAACTGTTGTTAAAAATCCTTGCACAAGCGCAGGGCGTCATAGATAGCGGCATGGGTATTACGCTGAGCCACGCAGTCGCCAATCCGGAACAGCAGGAAACCCTCGCCCGGCTCGCCCAAGCACGGCTGCGGCTTGATCGCGAACAGCGCCTCGACATCGATCTGGCCCTTGTTGCGCGAGTCTTGCTTGAGCCCGTAATACAGCTCTTCATCCGGGCGCACGCCGTTCTCCACCACCACCTGGTCCACCACCCGCTCTTCCTTGGCCCCGGTGTATTCGTTTTCCAGCACGGCAATCAGCTTGTCGCCCTCGCGGTAGACCTTCTCCAGCATCATGTCGCCGGTCATGATCACTTCCTTGGGGTACATGCTGCGGTAGTAGGTCGGGAACGACGTCCCGCCAATCGCCACCCCAGGCTTGATGTCGTCGGTGACGATCTCGACCTGGCTGCCTTTGTCGGCCAGGAAATCGGCCACCGACATACCGGTGAATTCGCAGATGGTGTCGTAGACCAGCACATTTTTGCCCGGCGCCACCTTGCCATCGAGCACGTCCCAGCTGCTGACCACCAGGCCTTCGGCAGCGCCCCAGTGTTCGTTCTGCTCCAGGTTCGGGTGCCCGCCCACGGCCAGCACCACGATGTCCGGACGCAGGTCGAGGATGGTCGCGATGTCGGCAGCGGTGCCCAGGCGCAGGTCGACTTTCAGTCGCGCCAGCTCCAGCTGATACCAGCGGGTGATACCGGCGATCTGGTCCCGTTGCGGCGCCTTGGAGGCCGTGGTGATCTGCCCGCCGATGGCGTCCTTTTTCTCGATCAGGGTCACGTCATGCCCGCGTTCGGCGGCCACTCGCGCGGCTTCCATCCCCGCCGGGCCGGCTCCGACCACCACCACCTTGCGCTTGACCCCGGTGCTCTTCTCGATGATGTGCGGCACGCCCATGTATTCACGGGAGGTCGCGGCGTTCTGGATGCACAGCACATCGAGGCCCTGGTACTGGCGGTCGATGCAGTAGTTGGCGCCGACGCACTGCTTGATCTGGTCGATCTGGCCCATCTTGATCTTGGCGATCAGGTGCGGGTCGGCGATGTGCGCGCGGGTCATGCCGACCATGTCGACGTAACCGCCTTCGAGAATGCGCGTGGCCTGGTTCGGGTCCTTGATGTTCTGTGCGTGCAGCACCGGAACCTTGACCACTTCCTTGATCCCGGCCGCCAGGTGCAGGAACGGCTCCGGTGGATAACTCATGTTGGGAATGACGTTGGCCAGGGTGTTGTGGGTGTCGCAGCCCGAGCCCACCACACCGATAAAGTCGAGCATGCCGGTGTCGTCGTAGTACTTGGCGATCTGCTTCATGTCCTCGTGGGACAGGCCGTCCGGGTGGAATTCGTCGCCGCACAGGCGCATGCCGACGCAGAAATCGTCACCGACTTCGGCGCGCACGGCCTTGAGTACTTCCAGGCCGAAACGCATGCGTTTCTCGAAGGTGCCGCCCCATTCGTCGGTGCGCTTGTTGACCCGCGGGCTCCAGAACTGGTCGATCATGTGCTGGTGCACCGCCGACAGTTCGACGCCGTCCAGGCCACCGGCCTTGGCCCGGCGTGCAGCCTGGGCGTAGTTGCCGATCACGCGCCAGATCTCTTCCGGCTCGATGGTCTTGCAAGTGGCGCGGTGCACCGGCTCGCGCACACCGGACGGCGACATCAGGGTCGGCCAGTTGAAGCCATCCCAGCGTGAGCGACGGCCCATGTGGGTAATCTGAATCATGATCTTGGCGCCATGCTTGTGCATGGCGTCGGCCAGGTTCTGGAAGTGCGGAATGATGCGGTCGGTGGCCAGGTTGACCGAGGCCCACCACTCCTGCGGGCTGTCGATGGCCACCACCGAGGAACCGCCGCAGATCGCCAGGCCGATGCCGCCCTTGGCTTTCTCTTCGTAGTACTTCACATAACGGTCGGTGGTCATGCCGCCATCAGTGGCATAGACCTCGGCGTGCGCGGTGCTCAGCACACGGTTGCGGATGGTCAGTTTGCCGATCTGGATCGGCTGGAACATCGCTTCGAAAGCCATTTTCTAAACTCCACCTACAACGGTTTGACGATGAACAGGCCGTCGTCGTGGCCTTCTTCGGAGCCACCGTAGACCTGCTCCGCCACGGTCCGGATCGAACTGCCCCGGGCCTGGAGAATCTGGTCCATGGCGCCGGCGAACCAGCCGGTGAACATGTAGTCGACCTTGCGCCCGACCTTGCCGTAGACGTAGACGAACGCCGAGTGCTCGAGCTTGACGCTGGCGGTGCCTTGATCCAGGTCGATGTCCTGGATCTTGAACAGGCCCCAGCCGCGCTGCGACAGGCGCTTCATGTAGTGTTCGAACACCGCCACGCCTTCCAGGCCGTGGCATTCGGCTTCTTTCTCGCACCAGTGCCAGGCGGATTTGTAGCCGGCCTTGTACAGGATCTCGGCGTAGGCCTCGGCCCCCAGCACCTCCTCGATTCCCATGTGGTTGTTGACGAAAAAGTGCCGTGGCACGTAGAGCATCGGCAGGGCGTCGGAGGTCCAGACACCGGTCTCGCTGTCGACTTCGATGGGCAATTGCGGGGCGATTTTGGCCATGGAAACTTAACTCCAGAAAATTCGTTTTCAGTGCTTAGCAAAGCTTTTGCCTTGCTCTAATAAACAAGCCGTGTGAATGACTTTGGAGCCGTAGCGAGCACGTCGAGAGCAAGAAAGGACCGGCGTGGCCAGCGAGACAGTACGGGACGTACGGCGAGCTTGGCGCGAGGACCTGACGCAGCTATCGGCGAGCGGAGCAGGCTCCGCAGGCATTCATTCGCCCCAGACGTCCTTCAGGACATTGACCCAGTTCTCGCCCATGATCTTGCGCACCAAACGCTCGGGGTGGCCGCGCTTGAGCAGGGTTTCGGTGAGGTTGGGAAACTCGCCCACGGTACGGATCCCCAGGGGGTTGATGATCTTGCCGAAGCTGGTCAGGCGGCGGGCGTAGCCCTTGTCGTGGGTCAGGTATTCGAAGAAGTCCTGGCCATGGCCCTGGGTGAAGTCGGTGCCGATGCCGATGGCGTCTTCGCCCACCAGGTTCATGGTGTACTCGATGGCTTCGGCGTAGTCGTCGATGGTCGAGTCGATGCCCTTGGCCAGGAACGGTGCAAACATGGTCACGCCGACAAAACCACCGTGATCGGCGATGAATTTCAGCTCCGCATCGGACTTGTTGCGCGGGTGTTCCTTGAGGCCCGACGGCAGGCAGTGGGAGTAGCAGACGGGTTTCTTCGATTCGAGGATGACTTCCTCGGAGGTCTTGGAACCGACGTGGGACAGGTCGCACATGACCCCGACGCGATTCATCTCGGCCACGATCTCGCGACCAAAACCCGAGAGCCCGCCATCACGCTCATAACAGCCGGTGCCCACCAGGTTCTGGGTGTTGTAGCACATCTGCACAATGCCCACGCCCAGCTGCTTGAACACCTCGACATAGCCGATCTGGTCTTCATAGGCATGGGCGTTCTGGAAACCGAAGAGGATGCCGGTCTTGCCCTGTTCCTTGGCCTTGCGGATATCGGCGGTGCTGCGGACCGGCATCACCAGGTCGCTGTTTTCGCGCATCAGCTTCTGGCTTTTGCAGATGCTGTCGATGGTGGCCTGGAAGCCTTCCCACACCGACACAGTGCAGTTGGCTGCGGTCAGGCCGCCCTTGCGCATGTCTTCAAACAGCTCGCGGTTCCACTTGGCAATGATCAGCCCGTCGATAACGATGCTGTCGGCGTGCAGTTCGGCTGGGCTCATCAGGCTGTCCCCTTATTGGCGATTCATGCGCCGAATCGTCTGCCGGCGCTTTGGGGCCAGCATATGCCGCGTCGGCAAGGGAGCCGGATGCAAAAGCGACAGGGGAATTGCCGAAAGCGTCAAGGCGCGACAAAGGGTCGGCAGCCGGGCATCGGCGTCATCTGTTCTTTGCCCGGCGCTTGCGCCAGAATCCGCCGCTTTACTGGATGCTTCACTGGATTTAGGGGCGGCGACGCAATGAAATCGATCTTCCTCGCTTTGGCACTGATAGCGACCGGCGTACAGGCGGCTGAAGAAGCCGACAACTCGCCTTGCGATGCCGTCGAAAACGACGTGCAGACCCTGGAGTGCGCGACCTACAACCGCACCACCGCCGAACAGTTGCTCAAGGACAACGTCCAGGGCCTGCTGGAACGCTTCGCCAACCTGTACGGCAGCGACAAGGCCAAGCTCGCCGACATCACCGGCAAGCTCAACACCGCCCAGCAACTGTGGCAAAAACAGCGCGAAGCCGATTGCGCCGTGGAAAGCTTCCCCGCCAAGCCGGGCAGCAAGGCCCATACCATTGCCCAGAACGACTGCATGGCACGTATCAGCGATGAACGATCGGAGTTCCTGGAGTCGATTGCCCAGGAGTGAACCGCGGCGGTAAAGCCCTGCGGGTGGCAACATCCAGTGAAGGTTCAGGGCTTGGCGATGCAGCTTTTATAAGTAAATATTGACTTACCTTATAATAAGCTTATATTCGCCATGAACAGTATCCAGTGGACCCGCAAGGCCGTGAAGCAGCTGCTCAGGCTGCAACGCGAACATCAGGTTCAAGTCCGCGATGCCATCAGCCTGTTGGCCAACATGCCCGATGTGGCTCAGGTCAGGGCATTGACTGGTCACGGCTACGCCTATCGACTGCGCGTCGGTCATTACCGCGTGTTGTTCGATTGGGACGGCGCGATTCACGTGATCAGTGTCCAAGAGGTCAAACGACGTGACGAACGTACCTACTGATATTCAGATCATCAACGACACGGACGGCAAGCCAGCGTTCGTGGTCATTCCCTATACCCAGTACCTGGCCCGGTACAACAGCGCCGAGCTGATTCCCCATGATGTGGTCAGCCGCATCGTCGACGGCGCCACGCCGATCCGTGCCTGGCGCGAACACCTGCACCTGACCCAGGATGAAGTCGCCCAGCGCCTGGGCATTTCCCAGCCGGCCTTCGCCCAGCAGGAAAGCGTCGCCAAGCCGCGCCGCGCCACCCGCGAGAAAATTGCCCGGGCCTTTGGCATTCGCGCCGACCAGCTGGAGCTGTAAGCTGCACGCCATTACCGGATCAAAGGAACGCTCATGAGCATCTGTGGCATCGAAATCAAAGGCAGCGAAGCCATCTTCGCCATCGCCTCCCTGCCGGGCGACACCCTGCAGCATGTGGCCATCGCCACCAAGAAAATCGCCCTCGAAGACGACGATGAAGCGGCCAATGTCAAAGCCTTTGCCACCCAGGTCGCGGCCTTTGTCCGTGACAACGGCATCAGCCGCATCGCCATCAAGAAGCGCAGCAAAAAAGGCGAATTCGCCGGCGGCCCGACCACCTTCAAGATCGAAGGCGTGTTTCAACTGCTGGAACACTGCGACGTGACCCTGCTCTCGCCGCAGACCATCAACGCGCAGAACAAGAAGCACAGCTTCGAGCTGCCAGGCACCCTCAACAAATACCAGCACGAAGCCTACAAAGCCGCCTGCTCGGCCCTCCTGAAAAAATAAAGAGGTCGCCGCTGCCGAGCCCGCGAGGCGGCATTGGCCCGAAGCAACAACCTCCCGGCACCAGACACTCCAGGGCGCCTGATCCGGCCAGCGCAGCCTCGCCAGCTCGGCAGCGGCTACTGGTTTTGGCGTATGGGCGTTATGCGCTCTGGTGTTGTCGCCGATCCTCGCGCGGGCACTTGGCAAACCTGGCGCGGTAGCTGCGGGTGAAGTAGGACGGGGATTCAAAACCGCAGGCGATGCTGACTTCCAGCACGCTGAGGTCGGTCTGGCGCAGCAGTTGCCGCGCCTTATCCAGGCGCAGGCCGAGGTAGAAGTTGCTCGGTGTGTCGTTGAGGTGCAGGCGAAACAGGCGCTCCAGTTGCCTGCGGGTGACGTTGATCGATTCAGCCAGGGCCAGGGTGCTCAGCGGCGGTTCGCTGTGCTGCTCCATCTCGCCAATCACCTGCACCAGCTTGCGATTGCTGATGCCGTAGCGGCTGGCAACCTCCATGCGCTGGTGATCCTGGCGCGGGCGGATGCGGCCAAGCACGAACTGCTCGCTGACCTGGACCGCCAGCGGCGCGCCATGGGCCTGGCCAATCAGGTCGAGCATCATGTCGATGGACGCGGTGCCGCCCGCCGAGGTGATACGCCGTCGGTCGATTTCGAACAGCTCCTGGGTCACCCACAGCTGTGGATAAGACTCCTTGAACGCCTCGATGGCTTCCCAATGCAGGGTCAGGCGATGGCCTTCCAGCAGGCCGGCCTCGGCCAGGACCACGCTGCCGGTATCGATCCCGCCCAACGTCACGCCTTCCAGGTCAAGACGGCGCAACCAGTGCACCAGAGGTGCGGTCAGCGACTTCAACGGCTCGAAACCGGCCACCACCCACAGCGTTGCGCCCTTTTTCAAGGGTTCCAGCGCCCCATCGGCATTGACCGACATGCCATTGCTGGCCAGCACCGCCCCGCCGTCGGCGCTCAGCACCTGCCAGCGATACAGCTCGCCGCGAAAGCGGTTGGCCACCCGCAGCGGCTCGATGGCGGAAATAAAGCCAATGGCGGAGAAGCCCGGCATCAGCAGGAAGTAAAACGCCTGGGACATGAAACGCACTCGCAAGACGGGTGGCGTGGGGGCCTGTGATACGCCAATTGCCGTTCCCCGACAAGGGTCCAGGTCGCTGCAGTGCAAGAGCGGGTCGCCGCTGTGCGCTTTCCCTGGGCAGCAGCTGCGTACCTTGGCATCACCGGCGCACAAAGACCCCGGGGCCCACAATAACGACCTGCCGAGGGAACCTCCATGAAACGACTGATCAGCAGCTGTGTTCTTGCACTCAGCGGTACCGCTTTCCTGAGTTCCGGCGCCATTGCCGCGGACGCCGCCAGTTGCCAGAACGTGCGCCTGGGCGTGGTCAACTGGACCGACGTCATCGCCACCAGCGCCATGACCCAAGTGCTGCTCGACGGCCTCGGCTACAAGACCAAACAGACCAGCGCCTCCCAGCAAATCATTTTTGCCGGCATTCGCGACCAGCGCCTGGATCTGTTCCTCGGCTACTGGAACCCGCTGATGACCCAGACCATCGCCCCCTTTGTCGAGGCCAAGCAGGTCAAGGTCCTGGCCGAACCCAGCCTCAAGGACGCCCGCGCGACCCTGGCGGTGCCCACTTACCTGGCGGACAAGGGGCTGAAGACCTTCGCCGACATCGCCCGTTTCGAAAAAGAGCTGGGCGGCAAGATCTACGGCATCGAACCCGGCTCGGGGGCCAATACCCAGATCAAGGACATGATCGCCAAGAATCAGTTCGGCCTCGGCAAGTTCCAACTGGTGGAGTCCAGTGAAGCCGGGATGCTGTCGGCGGTGACCCGCGCGGTGAAGCGCAACGAAGCCATCGTCTTCTTCGGCTGGACGCCGCACCCGATGAACGTCAACCAGAAGATGACCTACCTCTCCGGCAGCGACGATGCCCTGGGCCCGAACGAAGGCATGGCCACGGTCTGGACCGTGACCGCGCCGAACTACGCCGAACAATGCCCGAACGTCAGCCGGCTGCTGAGCAACCTGACCTTCAGCGCCGAAGACGAGAGCCGCATGATGCAACCGCTGCTCGACCACAAGGACGCCCTGGAGTCGGCCAAGCAGTGGCTCAAGGACCATCCGCAGGACCGCGAGCGTTGGCTTGAAGGCGTCACCACCTTCGATGGCAAGCCCGCCGACCAGCACCTGCAACTGACCCGCCAATAACCCCGATGCCCCGCCGCCTCGCAGCCGCTTCCAGGCTGCGAACGGCAGCCTCACGCCCAAACATCACGCCTGCAAGGAACCCGCACCATGAACCACGACGTCATCATCACCTGCGCACTCACCGGTGCTGGCGACACGACCGCCAGGAGCCCCCACGTCCCGGTCACCCCCAAGCAGATCGCCGCCGCGGCCGTGGAAGCGGCCAAGGCCGGCGCCACCGTGGTCCATTGCCACGTGCGCGACCCACAAAGCGGCACGTTCAGCCGTGACGTGGCGCTGTACCGCGAAGTCATGGAGCGCATTCGCGAGGCGGACATCGACATCATCGTCAACCTCACCGCCGGCATGGGTGGCGACCTGGAGATCGGCGCCGGAGAAAACCCCATGGCGTTCGGTCCCAACACCGACCTGGTGGGCCCGCTGACGCGCCTGGCCCACGTCGAGGCGCTGCTGCCGGAAATCTGCACCCTGGACTGCGGCACCCTGAACTTCGGCGACGGCGACACCATTTATGTCTCCACCCCGGCGCAGCTGCGGGCCGGCGCCAAACGCATCCAGGAACTGGGGGTGAAGGCCGAACTGGAAATCTTCGACACCGGGCACCTGTGGTTCGCCAAGCAGATGATCAAGGAAGGCCTGCTGGACAACCCGCTGTTCCAGCTGTGCCTGGGTATCCCCTGGGGCGCCCCGGCCGACACCACCACCATGAAAGCCATGGTCGACAACCTGCCGGCCGATGCGGTGTGGGCCGGTTTCGGCATCGGCCGCATGCAAATGCCGATGGCCGCACAGGCGGTGTTGCTGGGCGGCAACGTGCGGGTCGGGCTGGAGGACAACCTCTGGCTGGACAAAGGCGTGCTGGCGACCAACGGCCAACTGGTGGAGCGTGCTACAGAAATCCTCAGCCGCCTCGGCGCGCGGGTCCTGACCCCGGCCGAAGGGCGGGCCAAGATGGGACTGACCCAGCGCCGCTGACCCGCCTCCCGACAACACCGGCTTGCACAGCCCCTCGCACCCTTTTTTCAGGAATTTGCCATGCGTTTTATCACCGACATCAAAACCTTCGCCGCCCTGGGCAGCGGTGTCATCGGCAGCGGCTGGGTGGCGCGCGCCCTCGCCCATGGCCTGGACGTAGTGGCCTGGGACCCGGCCCCCGGCGCCGAAGCAGCCCTGCGGCAACGGGTGGCCAATGCCTGGGGCGCCCTGGAGCAACAAGGCCTGGCACCGGGCGCCGCGCAACAACGTCTGCGTTTTGTCGCCACCATTGAGGAGTGCGTGAAGGACGCCGACTTCATCCAGGAAAGCGCCCCGGAACGCCTGGAGCTGAAGTTGCAGTTGCACCGCCAGATCAGCGCCGCAGCCAAGCCCGATGCACTGATCGGCTCCAGCACCTCGGGGCTGTTGCCCAGCGAATTCTACGAAGGTGCGACCCACCCGGAACGCTGCGTGGTCGGCCACCCCTTCAACCCGGTGTACCTGCTGCCACTGGTGGAAGTGGTGGGCGGCAAACACACCGCGCCCGAGGCGGTGCAGGCGGCAATGCAGGTCTATGAATCCCTGGGCATGCGCCCGCTGCATGTGCGCAAGGAGGTCCCGGGATTTATCGCCGACCGCCTGCTGGAAGCCCTGTGGCGCGAGGCATTGCACCTGGTCAATGACGGCGTGGCCACCACGGGTGAAATCGACGACGCGATCCGCTTCGGCGCCGGCCTGCGCTGGTCGTTCATGGGCACCTTCCTCACCTACACCCTGGCGGGTGGCGATGCCGGCATGCGCCACTTCATGGCCCAGTTCGGGCCGGCGCTGCAACTGCCCTGGACCTACCTGCCCGCCCCGCCACTGACCGACAAGTTGATCGACGATGTGGTGCAAGGCACCGGCGAGCAGTTGGGCGAACGCAGCATTTCGGCCCTGGAGCGCTATCGTGATGATTGCCTGCTGGCGGTGCTCGATGCGGTCAAGGCTACCAAGGCCAAGCACGGCATGAACTTCAGCGACTGACCCGACGGGGCGGGGCCGCTGCGCCTCGCCCGATTCTCTTCCCCCTGGAACTCAGCCCATGCCCGTACTGATCACCTACAGCACCCCCGTCCTGGCCGAATGGGTCGATTACAACGGCCATCTGCGCGACGCCTTTTACCTGCTGATTTTCAGCTACGCCACCGACGCCCTGATGGACCGCCTGGGCCTGGACAGCGAGAACCGCGAAGCCAGCGGCCACTCGCTGTTCACCCTGGAGCTGCACCTGAATTACCTGCATGAAGTGAAGCTCGGCACCCAGGTCGAGGTGCACACCCAACTGATCGCCCACGACCGCAAACGCCTGCACCTCTACCACAGCCTGCACCAGGTCGGTGACCCGCAGATGCTGGCCGGCAACGAACAGATGCTGCTGCATGTCGACCTCGCCGGCCCGCGCTCGGCACCGTTCAGCGCGGCGGTACTGGGCCGTCTGCAAGCCATCGCTGCCGAGCAATCGGAGCTGCCGGCCCCGGCGTATCTGGGGCGAGTCATGGCCTTACCGGCGGAAAAATGAACCCGGGGCGACGCAACGCCCGAAGCTCCATCAGCAGCTTTCGCCCAGGCAAAAAAAGCCCCGATCAAGCCGTGACAGGATCGAGGCAGGGAGTGCTTTGCCAAGGAGCTGCAGCAAGAGGGTGACCAAACCGTCGTGACATCAGCTGGGCCCAGTCTGCCCACTCTCAGCGGGCGCAAGTTAGCCGAAAACGACCTGTTCATAGGTAATCGGGCCATGGCGACGATTTGCCCTTGCCGACTCCCGGGCGGCCTACCAGAATCGCTCCACCACCCCGCTCCCTGAATAAGGATAAGAGTCATGATGCACGCGGATCTGATTGATCAGGATGACCTGCTCGGCCAACTCCGGGCCCTGGGTTTCGAGATGCCGGCCGGCGCCACCGCCGACCAGGCGTGTGAGTACGCGGTGCGCGGCTTGAGCGAGGCGCGGGTCCGGGCGCTCAAGGGCATGGTCGAGCAGATGCTGACCGGCAACGCGACCATTCTTCCGGCGGTGCGCCAGGCCATCGACCAACAGTTGCTGCCGGCCCTGGCTCAGTACCGCAACAGTCACGCCTGAGCCGTCGCCGGCCAAGGATCCACGGGTGTAGAGTGCGGTTCTTTTCAGCCCTCTGGAACCCGCCTCATGTCGCGAATCGAACCCTGTCAGTCAGCCCAGCAGACGGGCTGGCTGGAGCTGCGCCAGGCGCTCTGGCCGGACAGTTCGCGCCAGGAGCACCTGGACGAAATCACTGATCTGCTGGGTGACCCGCAGCGCTATATCAACCTGCTCGCCTACACCGCCGATGGCCACCCCGTGGGCCTGGCCGAAGCCTCGCTGCGCCGCGATTACGTGAATGGCACCGATCATTCGCCAGTGGTGTTTCTGGAAGGGCTCTATGTGGTCGCCGAGCAGCGGCGCCAGGGCATTGCCGAGCAATTGATCGACGCCGTCGCCCAATGGGGACGGGATCAGGGCTGCGGGGAAATGGCCTCGGATACCGGCCTGGAAAACCTGCTGAGCCAGACCGTGCACAAGGCGCTCGGTTTCGAGGAAACCGAGCGCGTCGTGTACTTCAAGAAAACGCTGTGACTACAGGCGCACGCTGGCGAAGGTCGACTCGTTGCGCGCCTGGCTCAGGGCCGACAGCGGGCCCGACAGCGGCGCCAGCACCAGGGCCTGCGGAATCGGCATCATCGCCACTTGCTGGGTGGTGTTGGAGCCGACGCGTTCGTCACGCGGCGGAATGCCGAAGTATTCGCGGTAGCACTTGGAGAA
This sequence comes from Pseudomonas sp. CF161, assembly GCF_000416215.1. Lineage (NCBI taxonomy): Bacteria > Pseudomonadati > Pseudomonadota > Gammaproteobacteria > Pseudomonadales > Pseudomonadaceae > Pseudomonas > Pseudomonas sp. CF161. Next base: position 51,098 of record NZ_ATLP01000035.1, on the reverse strand, counting down.
GTGCGGCGTGGAGACAAAACCGCAGACCGACGCCACTTCGATGATCGACATCGGCGTTTGCTTGAGCAGTTGCCGGGCGCGGATCAGCCGCAGCTTGAGGTAATAGCGCGACGGCGAGCAGTGCAGGTATTTCTGGAACAGCCGTTCCAGCTGACGCCGCGACACGGCGACGTACACCGCCAGCTCGTCGAGGTCGATCGGCTCTTCGAGGTTGGCTTCCATCAGCGCGACGATTTCCTGCAGTTTCGGCTGGTTGGTGCCGAGCATGTGCTTGAGCGGCACGCGCTGGTGATCCTGCTCGTTGCGGATGCGTTCGTAGACGAACATTTCCGAGATCGCGGCGGACAGTTCACGGCCATGATCGCGGCTGATCAAGTGCAGCATCATGTCCAGCGGCGCGGTGCCACCGGAGCTGGTGAAGCGGTTGCGGTCGAGGGTAAACAGGCGGGTGCTCATGGCGACCCGGGGAAAGGCTTCCTGCATCGACGCCAGGCATTCCCAGTGCACGCTGCAATCGAAACCGTCGAGCAGGCCGGCGCACGCCAGGGCCCAGCTGCCGGTGCACACCGCACCCAGGCGCCGTGACTGGCGGGCCTGGCTTTGCAGCCAGGACACGTGCTCACGGGTCACGGTGCGCTGGATACCGATGCCGCCGCAGACAATCACGGTGTCGAGGACGGGCGCTTTGTGCATGGAGGCGTCGGGGGTGATCTGCAGGCCATCGCTGGCCCAGACTTGCCCACCGTCGACGCTGAGGGTGGTCCAGCGATACAGCTCGCGACCGGACAGCTGGTTGGCCATGCGCAGTGGTTCGACTGCCGAGGCCAGGGAAATCAGCGTGAAATTGTCCAGCAGCAAAAAGCCGATGGATTGAGGCGCACGGTTCTGGGGTTGAGCCCCTGAGTTGAACGACGTCATCGCGGTATCTCCTCACACAAAGCGGGTGATGGCCTCAGGCGGAGGCTCTTGTTATTGCCATCATTCTCTTGCAGAGAAGGGCTTTGTCATGACAGAGCAATTGCCATGCCTAAAGTTGAATAGCCATTCAATAACTCCTGAAAACGACATGGCGGGGTGTCTATATAAGCCACGTGCGCAGTAGGGGTTATAAGTACCGAGCATCACCCCCGACGCCCTCGCCCGGGGCCTGTGAGCAGTTCGGTAGCACTTGTGGGAACAGCGTCGCGGGGCGCTGGCGGGGAGTGTCACCACAAGCACGGGGGGCAGGCGGTCAGGGCCGGATTGGATTCCGGCCCCGGGAAAGGGGCTTATCTGTTTGCGACGCGCTAAAAGGTGGCGCAGTGGGGGTGGCGTGTTCCTTTAGCGCGCAGCGGCGACCGGCGAAAAAATGAGCACGCACCCGATATCAGCACTCCACCGCACTCACCGCCAAGCCACCGCGTGAGGTCTCCTTGTATTTGTCGTGCATGTCGGCGCCGGTATCGCGCATGGTGCGGATCACCCGGTCCAGGGAGATAAAGTGCTGGCCATCGCCGCGCAGGGCCATTTGCGCGGCATTGATCGCCTTGACCGCGGCAATCGCGTTGCGCTCGATGCACGGCACTTGCACCAGGCCGCCGACCGGGTCGCAGGTCAGGCCAAGGTTGTGCTCCAGGCCGATTTCAGCGGCGTTGCACAATTGCTCCGGGGTCGCGCCGAGGATCTCCGCCAGCCCGGCCGCCGCCATGGCGCAGGCCGAACCGACTTCGCCCTGGCAACCGACTTCGGCCCCCGAGATCGACGCATTCTTTTTACAGAGGATGCCCACCGCCGCAGCACCGAGGAAATAGTCGACCACGTTGGCCTCGGTCACCACTTCGCTGAACTTCATAAAGTAGTGCAACACCGCCGGGATGATGCCCGCCGCGCCGTTGGTCGGTGCGGTGACCATGCGCCCGCCGGCAGCGTTCTCTTCGTTGACCGCCAGGGCGAACAGGTTGACCCACTCCATGGCCGACAGGGTCGAGCCAATGACATTGGGCTTGTTCAGCTCCTGCAAGCTGCGGTGCAGACGCGCCGCGCGCCGCCGCACATTCAGCCCGCCGGGCAGGATGCCTTCGTGCTTGAGGCCCTGCTCGACGCAGTCCTGCATGGCCCGCCAGAGGGTCAGCAGGCCACTGCGAATTTCCTCCTCGGAGCGCCAGACTTTTTCATTGGCCAGCATCAGTTCCGCGACCCGCAGGTTGTGGGTCTGGCACAGGTTCAGCAGCTCCACCGCGCTGGAGAAGTCGTAGGGCAATTCGGTGCGATCCAGGTCGACCACGCCGCTGCTGGCCTGGGCCTGGTCGACGACAAAACCGCCGCCGACCGAATAGTAGGTGTCGCGATGCAGCTCGGCGTTTTCGCCGAGCGCGACCAGGGTCATGGCATTGGGGTGGAACGGCAGATTTTCGTCGATCAGCTGCATGTCTCGGGCCCAGATAAAGGGGATCGGCAGGCGGCCGTCCAGCAGCAGGGTCTGGGTTTCGCGCAGCCGCTCGATGCGCGGGCCGATCTGCGACGGGTCGATTGCGTCCGGCCACTCGCCCATCAGGCCCATGATCACCGCGTTGTCGCTGCCGTGGCCGATTCCGGTGGCCGACAGCGAACCAAAGAGTTGCACCTCGACCCGCTGCACCTGCTCCAGTAGCTGCTTTTCCCTTAGCGATTGCACGAACAAGGCGGCGGCGCGCATGGGGCCGACGGTGTGGGAACTGGAGGGACCGATGCCGATTTTGAACAGGTCGAAAACACTGATAGCCATGACAGCAAAACTCCTCGAATGAGCACACTCCGGGCGGCGCAGCGCCCGCTGACGGAGCTGCTACGCTCAAGCTGCAATCCGCCGAGATGGGCGCATCATCAGGCTTTTTCCACGGTGCTCGACGTCTGACACCGACTCACCCATGCCCAGCAACGCCGCAACCCGAGAACCTAGGGTTTTGGCCGCTTTTTGCGGTGCAGAGCGGCAAAAAGTCCTGAAAAAAGCTGTAAACGACCTCACTGACACTGGATGCGACCCTCCCTGTACTGGATACGACGCACCCTGTAGGCGTCAGATTTTCACTGGTACATGATCAGTCTCGACTCGATTGCAAGGCACCGTGGCACAGCTGTCCCACGCGCCCCAACCGCCACGCTTATAAGTGCGGTAAGAACGCCGCCTAAAAGAAGACACCCAGGAGTCCCCCCCGATGAAAGGTTCCCCCTCGTTGTTGTTGGCCGCCATGCTGAGTCTGCCGCTTCTGGCACAAGCCGCAGAACCGGCGCAATGCAGTACCGTTAACTTCTCCGATGTTGGCTGGACCGACATCACCGTGACCACCGCCACCACCAGCGTGGTCCTCGATGCACTGGGCTACAAAACCAAGACCACGATGATTTCCGTACCGGTGACCTACAAGTCCCTGGCCGACGGCAAGAACATGGACGTGTTCCTCGGCAACTGGATGCCGACCATGGAAAACGACATCAAGGCCTACCGTGATGCCGGCACCGTCGACACCCTGCGCGCCAACCTGGAGAACGCCAAGTACACCCTGGCGGTCCCGGAAGAGCTGTACAACAAGGGGCTCAAGGATTTCGCCGACATCGCCAAATTCAAGAAGGAGCTGGACGGCAAGATCTACGGGATCGAGCCCGGCAACGACGGCAACCGCCTGATCCAGAGCATGATCGACAAGAACGCCTTCGGCCTCAAAGACGCTGGGTTCAAGGTGGTCGAGTCCAGCGAGGCCGGCATGCTGTCCCAGGTCGATCGTGCCCAGCGGCGCAACACCGCCGTGGTATTCCTGGGTTGGGAACCGCACCCGATGAACACCCGCTTCAAGATGAAGTACCTCACCGGGGGTGACGAGTTCTTCGGCCCCAACTTCGGCCAGGCCACCATCTACACCAACACGCGCAAGGGTTACGCCCAGGAATGCAGCAACGTCGGCCAGTTGCTGAAGAATCTGTCGTTCACCCTGAACATGGAAAGCACCCTGATGGGCAACGTGCTGGACGACAAAATGAAGCCGGATGTGGCCGCCAGGGCCTGGCTGAAAAACAACCCGCAAGTGCTGGATACCTGGCTCGCCGGGGTCACCACCATTGATGGCAAACCCGGCCTTGAGGCGGTCAAGGCCAAGCTTGCACAGGCTGCTAACTGAGTCACTCGCTTACGCCGGGCGGGCCAGTTCCGCCCGGGCTGTTTTTTCCTTGCATGCGGACGTTCACTACCATGCTGACTGATCATAAAATCCCTCTAGGCCAGTACATCGCTGCCTTCGTTGAATGGTTGACGCAACACGGCGCCAGCACATTCGATGCGATCGCCACGACCCTGGAAACGATGATCCACGGCGTGACGTTTGCGCTGACCTGGTTCAACCCGCTGGCATTGATCGGGCTGATCGCCTTGCTCGCGCACGTCATTCAACGCAAATGGGGCCTGACCGCCTTTGTCGTGCTGTCGTTTCTGCTGATCCTGAACCTGGGCTACTGGCAGGAAACCATGGAAACCCTGGCCCAGGTGCTGTTCGCCACCCTGGTCTGCGTGGTCATCGGCGTGCCGTTGGGCATCGTCGCCGCGCACAAGCCGATGTTCTACACCATGATGCGTCCGGTACTCGATCTGATGCAGACCGTACCGACCTTCGTCTACCTCATTCCTACCCTGACCCTGTTCGGTCTGGGGGTGGTGCCCGGGCTGATTTCCACGGTGGTGTTCGCGATTGCCGCGCCGATCCGCCTGACCTACCTGGGTATCCGCGATGTCCCGCAAGAGCTGATGGATGCCGGCAAGGCCTTTGGCTGCTCGCGTCGCCAGTTGCTGTCGCGTATCGAATTGCCCCACGCCATGCCGAGCATCGCCGCCGGGATCACTCAGTGCATCATGCTCTCGCTGTCGATGGTGGTGATCGCCGCGCTGGTCGGCGCCGATGGCCTGGGCAAGCCGGTGGTCAACGCACTCAACACCGCCGATATCGCGTTGGGCTTCGAAGCCGGGCTGGCCATTGTGCTGCTGGCGATCATGCTCGACCGGATCTGCAAACAACCCGACGCCAAAGTAGGGAGCGACGCATGAGCATTATTCGCTTCGATAACGTAGACGTTATCTTCTCCAAGGATCCCCGCGAGGCCCTGAAACTGCTGGACCAGGGCATGACCCGCAACGAGATCCTGAAAAAGACCGGCCAGATCGTCGGTGTGGAAAAAGCCAGCCTCGATGTGGAAAAAGGCGAAATCTGCGTGCTGATGGGCCTCTCCGGCTCCGGCAAATCCAGCTTGCTGCGCTGCATCAACGGCTTGAACACCGTCAGCCGTGGGCACCTGTTCGTCGAGCACGAAGGCAAACAGATCGACATCGCCGCCTGCACCGCCGCCGAACTGAAGATGATGCGCACCAAGCGCATCGCCATGGTGTTCCAGAAGTTCGCCCTGATGCCCTGGCTGACCGTGCGCGAGAACATCAGCTTCGGCCTGGAAATGCAGGGCCGACCGGAGAAGGAACGGCGCAAGCTGGTGGACGAAAAGCTCGAACTGGTGGGCCTGACCCAGTGGCGCAACAAGAAACCCGATGAGCTCTCCGGCGGCATGCAACAGCGTGTGGGCCTGGCCCGCGCCCTGGCGATGGACGCCGATATCCTGCTGATGGACGAACCCTTCTCGGCCCTCGACCCGCTGATTCGCCAGGGCCTGCAGGACGAGTTGCTGGAACTGCAACGCAAGCTGAGCAAGACCATCGTCTTCGTCAGCCACGACCTCGACGAAGCGCTGAAACTGGGCAGCCGCATCGCCATCATGAAAGACGGGCGGATCATCCAGTACAGCAAGCCGGAGCAGATCGTGCTCAACCCGGCCGACGACTATGTGCGTACGTTCGTGGCCCACACCAATCCGCTCAACGTGCTCTGCGGGCGCAGCCTGATGCGCACCCTGGACAACTGCAAACGCATCAACGGCTCGGTATGCCTCGACCCGGGCGGCGACTCCTGGCTCGACCTGGCCGAAGGCAACACCATCAAGGGCGCACGCCAGAACGGCGCCAGCCTCGACCTGCAGAACTGGGCACCCGGCCAGGCGGTGGAAGGCCTGGAGCGCCGGCCAACCCTGGTGGATTCCAATATCGGCATGCGCGACGCCTTGCAGATCCGCTACCAGACCGGCAACAAACTGGTGCTGCACGACAACCACAAAGTGGTGGGGATCCTTGGCGACAGCGAGCTCTACCATGCGTTGCTGGGCAAGAACCTGGGGTAATCCCCCGGACATGAAAACGCCGCGAGGATCGCGGCGTTTTCATTGATGCAGCACTCATTGTGTGTGTGGCGAGGGAGCTTGCTCCATCGCCACAAGGTCACACCGCCCTTTTCAACCCTCAGCTATAGACACGGCCAAGGAGCTGCCGATGGCTTTCAAACTGATCGAGCACGTCCCGGGTGATCTGCTCCGGGGTGAAGCCCATCAGGTCGTATTCCTGGCTGCCGTTGTGCAGGTAAACCTCGGCGCGGTAATAGCGCGTGCGCTCTTCCTCGGCCTCGGTGGACTCGCTCGGCGTGGCCAGATAGCCATCCAGGCTCACCTCGTAGACAAACGGGTTGCCCTCTTCCATCTCGATCCGCACGCCCATGCAGCGCTTGGATTTGCCCAGCAGGGTCTGCACGTCCAGACCTTGGGCACGCAGCAATTGCGCGGCTTCTTCCAGGGCCGGGGTGACTTTCTTGTCCATAAAGCGCTGCACCACCGACTGGGTCGGTTGCAGGTCCAGGGCGGTCAGGCGCTCGCTGAAACCACGACGCCCACGTTCCGCCAGTTGCGCCTGCTCCTGTTCGATCTGCACGTCCTGGCGCATGGCCTTGTGCAAACCGAACATGAAGAAGATCAGCACCACCGAGAACGGCAGCCCCGCCAGCACCACCATGGTTTGCATGGCTTCGAAGTTGCCGGCGAACAGCAGGCCGATGGTCACCAGGGTGATCACCGCCGACCAGAAGATCCGCAGCCAGTGCGGCGCGTCTTCGTCAACATTGCCGCCTTTGCAGGACAAGTTGGCCATCATCACCGCGCCGGAGTCGGCCGGTGTCAGGAACAGCACGAAGCCGACGAAAATCGACACACCGATCACCACCTTCGACGCCGGGTAGTGCTCCAGCAATTGGTAGATGGCCATGGACGGCTGTTCCAGCGCCGTCTTCCCAAGCTCCACCGCCCCATGGTTCATCACCAGGTCCAGGGCCGAGTTACCGAAGATCGACAGCCACGCCAGGGTAAAGCCCAGGGGAATCAGCAATACGCCCGCCACCAGTTCACGCACCGTACGGCCACGGGAAATACGCGCGATGAACATGCCGACAAAAGGTGCCCAGGAAATCCACCAGGCCCAGTAGAACAGGGTCCACAGGCCCAGCCAGCGATCGGACTTGGCGCTGTCGCCCTCGTACACATAGAGGTCGAAGGTTTTCAGCACCACGCCGTTGAGGTAGTCGCCGATGTTCTGCACAAAGCCGTTGAGCAGGTGCAGGGTCGGGCCGAACAACAGCACGAAAATCAACAGGCCGCTGAACAGCACGATGTTCAGGTTGGACAGGCGGCGGATACCGTTTTCCACGCCCGATACCGCGGCGATGGTGGCCACGGTGCTCATGACGATGATCACGATCAGCAGGTTGGTGTTGCTGTGTTCCATGCCGAACAGGTTTTCCAGCCCCGACGACACCTGCATCGAACCGATGCCCAGGTTGGTCACCAGGCCCAGCAGGGTCACGAACATGCCGAAGCCGTCCACCGCGTGGCCCGCCGCGCCCTTGACCCAACGCTCGCCCACCAGCGGATACAGCGCCGAACGCAAGGCCAGCGGCTGGTTATGCCGGTAGGCAAAATAGGCCACGGCCAGCCCGACCAGGGCATAGATCGCCCAGCCATGCAGGCCCCAGTGGAGGAATGTCAGCTGCACCGCCTGGCGCGCGGCCAGGTTGCTGCCAGCGACACCTTCGGGCGGGTTGAAGTAGTGATCCAGCGGCTCGGACGCACCGAAGTACAGCAGCGAGATGCCGATACCGGAAGAAAACAGCATGCCGGCCCAAGCGCCGTAGCTGAAATCCGGGGTGTCGTCCTTGCTGCCCAGCTTGAGCTTGCCGTAGGACGAAAACGCCAGGCCCACCACGAACACCAGGTAGGCGGCGATCACCACCATGTAGTACCAGCCAAAGCTGCGGGACAGCCAGGCCTGGGCAATGCCCAGCATGCTGCCGGCCTCTTTCGGGGCGATGATCAGAATGGTGGTCAACAACAGAATCAACGCGGTAGAGGTGTAAAACACCCAACCGTTGACCCGCACCTTCTCTGGTGGGGTCTTTATAAGGGAGGCAGAACTCATTGCACAGATGCTCCAGGCAGTGCGAGAGAAGAACGCAAGGCAACGCGATACCCGACCAATCGGTTAGTTGGCAGCCGACCGGCGGGTGATATAAAGACACCCCGAAAAAAAACCGAAACCGCAGAAGTCACATTGAGCACCGGTATCCAAGGCTTGCCACGAGCTGTTCGTTCGTCACTGGCCCCAAGAGCGTCCCGCCCCGTCAACACGTCCGTTCCAGCCGGTTCTTGCCATGCCACCTGTCAGTTTTGGAGCTATTTCGGAGGTCGTTTTTCCGCCCTCTACACGCAGGAAAAACCTGTAGGCAGCGACGATTTGTCGCAGATCTTATTCTTTGTTGATTGAACGTTCAATCAAAACAAAATAGACTGGCCCCTACGCCGGTAGCCGTTCTACGTCTGCCGGCAGGCCTAAGGAGAGGTGCAAGATGCCCAAGGTCGGTATGCAACCCATACGCCGCCAGCAATTGATCGAAGCCACGTTACAGGCGGTCGATCAGGTCGGAATGGGGGACGCCAGCATTGCGCTGATCGCCCGTTTGGCCGGTGTCTCGAACGGCATCATCAGTCACTACTTTCAGGACAAGAACGGCCTGATTGCCGCCACCATGCGGTACCTGATGAACGCCCTGATAGAGAACGTCACCGAGCGCCGTCAGGCGCTGAAAGATGACAGCCCGCGGGCCCATCTGCAGGTGATTATCGAAGGCAACTTCGACGCCAGCCAGGTCAATGGCCCGGCAATGAAAACCTGGCTGGCCTTCTGGGCCACCAGCATGCACCACCCGTCTTTGCACAGGTTGCAGCGGATCAACGATCACCGCCTGTATTCCAACCTGTGTTGCCAGTTCCGCCGTGTCCTGCCGCTGGATCAAGCACGCAGCGCAGCACGAGGCCTGGCAGCCCTGATTGACGGTTTGTGGTTGCGCGGCGCGCTGTCCGGAGACGCCTTCGACACCACGCAGGCGCAACAGATCGCTTACGAATACATGGATTTCCAATTGGCTAAGCAGGAGCGCTAGAGCACACAGAGACGCTCGGCCCCCTGAACTGCCGCTGATCCGCGATGCCCCAGCTACAAGGCCCGCCCAGCGGTTAACGCCAACCACTTATGCACTTGCGAGGACTATATGGCCCGTTTCGAACTGCAAAAACTCTACATCGACGGCGGTTATACCGACGCCAGCAGCGACGCCACCTTCGAAGCCATCAACCCGGCTAACGGTGAAGTCCTCGCACAAGTGCAACGTGCGACCAAGGACGACGTCGAGCGCGCCGTGGTCAGCGCCGAAAAGGGCCAGAAAATCTGGGCCGCCATGACCGCCATGGAGCGTTCGCGCATCCTGCGTCGCGCCGTCGATATCCTGCGTGAGCGCAACGACGAACTGGCCGCCCTGGAAACCCTGGACACCGGCAAATCGTTCTCCGAAACCAAATACGTCGACATCGTCACCGGCGCCGACGTGCTGGAATACTACGCCGGCCTGGTGCCCGCCATCGAAGGCGAGCAGATCCCACTGCGTACCACCTCGTTCGTCTACACCCGTCGCGAGCCCCTGGGCGTCGTAGCCGGTATCGGCGCCTGGAACTACCCGATCCAGATCGCCCTGTGGAAATCCGCTCCTGCCCTGGCGGCCGGCAACGCGATGATCTTCAAGCCAAGTGAAGTCACCTCGCTGACTACCCTGAAACTGGCCGAGATCTACACCGAAGCCGGCCTGCCGGACGGTGTGTTCAACGTCCTGACCGGCAGCGGCCGTGAAGTCGGCACCTGGCTGACCGAGCACCCGCGCATCGAGAAAATCTCCTTCACCGGCGGCACCGACACCGGCAAGAAAGTCATGGCCAGCGCTTCCAGCTCCTCGCTGAAAGACGTGACCATGGAACTGGGTGGCAAGTCGCCGCTGATCATTTTCGACGACGCCGACCTCGATCGCGCCGCCGACACCGCGATGATGGCCAACTTCTACAGCTCCGGTCAGGTCTGCACCAACGGCACTCGCGTGTTCGTACCGAGCCACCTGAAAGCCGCTTTCGAAGCCAAGATCGTCGAGCGCGTTGCACGCATCCGCATCGGCAACCCGGAAGACGAAAACACCAACTTCGGCCCGCTGGTCAGCTTCGCCCACATGGAAAGCGTGCTCGGCTACATCGCCAAGGGCAAGGAAGAAGGGGCCCGCGTCCTGTGCGGCGGCGAGCGTCTGACCCAGGGTGACCTGGCCAAGGGTGCGTTCGTGGCGCCCACCGTCTTCACCGACTGCACCGACGAGATGACCATCGTCCGCGAAGAAATCTTCGGCCCGGTGATGAGCATCCTGACCTACGAAACTGAAGAAGAAGTCATCCGTCGTGCCAACGACACCGACTTCGGCCTGGCTGCCGGTATCGTCACCAAGGACCTGAACCGCGCCCACCGCGTGATTCATCAGCTCGAAGCCGGTATCTGCTGGATCAACGCCTGGGGCGAATCCGACGCGAAGATGCCGGTTGGCGGCTACAAGCAGTCGGGCGTGGGCCGTGAGAACGGCATCAGCTCGCTGAATAACTTCACCCGCATCAAATCGGTACAGGTTGAGCTGGGCGATTACGCCTCGGTGTTCTAAGACCCGATTGAGCCTGGCATGGCCCCTGTGGCGAAGGAGCTTGCTCCCGTCGGGCTGCGAAGCAGCCCCATTCCAGGCACCACCGTTCTTTCAGACAGAACTCGAGCGCTGACTTTGCGACTGCTGCGCAGTCGAACGGGAGCAAGCTCCCTCGCCACAAAAGCAGCCTGAACCAACTTTTACGAGGGTGCATTTATGTCCCAAGAATACGACTACATCATTGTGGGTGCCGGTTCCGCCGGTAACACCCTGGCGACCCGTCTGACTGAAGACGAAGGCGTCACCGTGCTGCTGCTCGAAGCAGGCGGCCCGGACTACCGTTTCGATTTCCGCACGCAAATGCCGGCCGCCCTGGCGTTCCCGCTGCAGGGCCGACGCTACAACTGGGCCTACGAGACCGATCCCGAGCCGCACATGGACGGCCGCCGGATGGAATGCGGTCGCGGCAAGGGCCTGGGTGGCTCGTCGCTGATCAACGGCATGTGCTACATCCGCGGCAACGCGATGGACTATGACAACTGGGCGAAACTGCCAGGTCTGGAAGACTGGGATTACCTCAACTGCCTGCCGTACTTCCGCAAGGCCGAAACCCGCGACATCGGCCCCAACGACTACCACGGTGGCGAAGGCCCGGTCAGCGTGACCACGCCCAAGGCCGGCAACAACCCGCTGTTCCACGCCATGGTCGAAGCCGGCGTGCAGGCAGGTTACCCACGCACCGAAGACTTGAACGGCTACCAGCAGGAAGGTTTCGGTCCGATGGACCGCACCGTCACACCTAAAGGCCGTCGTGCCAGCACCGCTCGCGGTTACCTGGACACCGCCAAAAAGCGCTCGACCCTGACCATCGTCACCCACGCCCTGACCGACAAAGTACTGTTTGAAGGCAAGCGTGCAGTGGGCGTGCGTTACCTGATCGGCGCCGCCGAAGAGCGCGTTGAAGCCCGTGCCCGCAAGGAAGTGCTGGTGTGCAGCGGCGCCATTGCCTCGCCGCAAATCCTCCAGCGCTCCGGCGTCGGCCCGGCCAAGCTCCTGGAAAGCCTCGACATCCCGGTGGTCCACGACCTGCCGGGCGTCGGTGAAAACCTGCAGGACCACCTCGAGCTGTACCTGCAATACGCCTGCACCCAACCGGTGTCGCTGTACCCGTCGCTGCTCTGGTACAACCAGCCGGCCATCGGTGCCGAGTGGCTGTTCAACGGCACCGGCATCGGCGCCAGCAACCAGTTCGAAGCGGGCGGTTTCATCCGTACCCGTGAAGAATTCGAGTGGCCGAACATCCAGTACCACTTCCTGCCGGTGGCGATTAACTACAACGGCAGCAACGGTGTGAAAGAGCACGGTTTCCAGGCGCACATGGGCTCCATGCGTTCGCCAAGCCGTGGCCGGATCCAGCTCAAGTCGAAGAACCCGCGCGAGTACCCGAGCATCCTCTTCAACTACATGGCCACCGAGCAGGACTGGCAGGAATTCCGCGATGGCATCCGCCTGACCCGGGAAATCATGCAACAGCCTGCACTGGACGCGTTCCGTGGCCGGGAAATCAGCCCGGGCATCGACGTCCAGACCGACGAGCAACTGGATAAATTCATCCGCGAGCACGCCGAAACCGCGTTCCACCCGTCCTGCTCGTGCAAGATGGGCACCGACGAGATGGCCGTGGTCGATGGCGAAGGCCGCGTGCATGGCATGCAGGGCCTGCGGGTGGTCGATGCGTCGATCATGCCGATCATCACCACCGGCAACCTCAACGCGCCGACGATCATGATCGCCGAGAAAATCGCCGACAAGATCCGTGGCCGCCAGCCTCTGCCACGCAGCACCGCCGACTACTTCGTGGCCGGCGACGCCCCGGTACGTGGCAAGCCGCTGCGTGACGTGAGCCGCACCGCGCAGTAAAACAGCCTGGCGCCGACCGCAACGGTCGGCGCCATCGCGGTCTCCCCGCCTCCCACGCCACACCCCATCCAGCCCATTGCACCGACTGCGTCCTTGATCGCAGCCTTGGGCAGCGGCTACAGTTCTGCACCTGTCTCGCCCATCCCCAGCGCACCGCGGACATTATCCCGAGCCCACCGTCGCCTGTTACCTATCGCGGCCGGTTTGCTGGCGATAGGGCCCGCAGCGCGCCGCGCTTCACCAGGAGGTCACCCATGTTCGACTTTCACCCCCAGCTCAAGCAGCGCTTCGCTGCCTTGCGCACGGGCGGCGAATTTTTCTCGCTGCGCTATGTACGTGAATCCGGCCAGCACCTGTCGGTGCGCAAGAACGTGGCCGAACCGCCCAGCCTGAGCCGTGATGAAGGCGCGATGCTCACCGTGCGGGTCAACGGCGTCGAAGCCTATGCCGCCACCAACGACCTGTCCCAGGCCGGCCTGCAAGCCGCCCTGCAACGGGCCGAACAGCAAGCGCGGCTGATCGCCGGGCATGCCCTGCTCGACTTGCGCCAGCAGGCGGTGTCCAGTGACCGCGCTGACTACTTTTCACCCAACCTCGACCAACCCTTCCCTTCCCTGAGCGATTGCTACCAGATGCTCAGCGAGGAATCCGCCGCCGTGCCCAAAGACGAGCGCCTGGTCAACTGGCAGGTGAGCATCGGCATCACCCAGGTCGAGCAGATCTACCTCAACAGCGCCGGCGCCGAGTTGCGCCAGGCCCAGCGCTTCGTCTACCCGGGCCTGGATGTGACCGCCTACGACGGCAGCGACAGCCAGACCCGGACCCTGGGCCGCGACAACTTCGGCCAGCAGGGCGGCGCCGATGTCATCAGCCGCTGCGGCCTGCTGGGCGCCGGGGCCCAGGTCGCCGACCAGGCGCTGCAATTGCTGCTGGCGCCCAATACCCCCCAGGGCCCGCGCGACCTGCTGCTGATGCCGGACCAGATGATGCTGCAGATCCACGAGTCCATCGGCCACCCGCTGGAGCTGGACCGGATCCTCGGCGACGAGCGCAACTACGCCGGCACCAGCTTCGTCAAAGCCCAGGACTTCGGCAGCCTGCAATACGGCTCGCCGCTGCTCAACGTGACCTTCGACCCGGAGATCCCCGAAGAGCTCGCCAGCTACAGCCACGACGATGACGGCAGCGCCGCCAGCAAGCAGTTCCTGATCCGCGAAGGCTTGCTGCTGCGTCCCCTGGGCGGTGCGCTGTCGCAATTTCGCGCCGGCCTGAAGGGTGTCGCCAACAGCCGTGCCTGTGGCTGGAACCGCGCGCCGATCGACCGCATGGCCAACCTCAATATCGAGCCGGGCGAGCACTCCCTGGAACAACTGATCGGCGGTATCGAGCACGGCATCCTGATGTCCACCAACCGCTCCTGGTCGATTGACGATGCGCGCAACAAATTCCAGTTCGGCTGCGAATGGGCGCAGTTGATCGAGAACGGCCAGCTCAAGGGCGTGGTGAAGAACCCCAACTACCGGGGGATCTCCGCGCAGTTCTGGCGCAACCTCAGTGCCGTTGGCGACCGCAGTACCTTCAAGGTGCTGGGCACGCCCAATTGCGGCAAGGGCGAGCCGAACCAGGTGATCCGCGTCGGCCATGCTTCGCCGGCCTGCGTATTTCACAACATTGATGTGTTTGGGGGAGATGCCTGATGAGCACCGATATGAGTCAGGCCGAACAGTTCAAGGCCCTGGTCGACTGGCTGCGCGACGCCCTGCGCGAGCCGGAGCAGTTCAGCCTGAGCTACGCCGCCGAGTCCTCGGCATTCATTCGTTTCAACCACGCCCGGGTACGCCAGGCCGGGCACGTGCAGCAGGCCAGCCTGGAATTCAAGTTGATCGACCAGGGCCGCCACGCCGACCTCAGCATCACCCTGGCCGGCGACCCGCAGGTGGATCTGCAACGCCTGGCCGAAGGCCTGCAACAACTGCGCGAAACCCTGCCGTTATTGCCTGCTGACCCGTACCTGCTGCTCAACCACAACGGCTGGCACAGTCAGAACGTGCAGGAGCGGCCACTGCCCGACACCGAGCAGGTGGTGGCGGAAATCGGCCGCGCCGCAACGGGCCTGGACCTGGTGGGGTTCTACGCCGCAGGCCCCGTCAGCCGCGGTTTTGCCAGTTCGGCCGGGGCCTTTGGCTGGCACCAGGCCAATAGCTTCAACTTCGACTTCAGCCTGTTCCACGACAACGGCCAGGCGGTCAAGGCCTGCTACGCCGGCGACCTGTGGAACAGCGCCGACTTCGCCAGGCGCTTCGAGCAGGCACGGGAGCAACTGGCGTTTCTCGGGCGGCCGCTGCGCACCCTGGCCCCCGGGCAATACCGCGCGTATCTGGCGCCAGCGGCCCTGGAAGAAATCGTCGGCATGCTCAGTTGGGGCGGCTTCTCGGCCCAGGCCATCGCCAGCAAGCACAGCCCGCTGCAGAAGCTCTACGCCAACGAGGCCAGCCTGAGCCCGCTGGTGTGGCTCGACGAACAGGTCAGCGGCTCCTTGAGCCCGGCCTTCTCCGATGAGGGCTACCCGAGCGAAGACGTGGCGCTGATCACCGCGGGCGCCGCCAGCGGCCAACTGACCAGCTCGCGCAGCGCCGCCGAATACGGCCTGACCACCAATGGCGCCAGCGGCGGCGAATACCCCGGCGCGTTGAGCATGCGCGGCGGGCAATTGCCGCAGCAGGAGATTCTCAAGCAACTGGGCACCGGCCTGTACATCAGTAACCTGTGGTACCTGAACTACTCGGACCAGCCCGCCGCGCGCCTGACCGGCATGACCCGCTTCGCCACCTTCTGGGTGGAAAACGGCGAGATCCAGGCCCCGGTCAGCACCATGCGTTTCGATGACAGTGTCTACAGTCTGCTGGGCACGCAGCTTGAGGCCCTGACCCAGGAGCGCGAGCTGCTGCTGTCGCCCAGTACCTATGGCCAGCGCCAGACCGCCTCGACGCACCTGCCCGGAGCGCTGATCAGTCGCCTGACCCTCACTCTTTGAAAACAGCTGCAAGCGCGAAGCTTCAAGCTTGTGGCTCAACGCTTGCCGCTTGAAGCTGCTCCTTATAGAGGTCCTATGCCCGAACGCCCGGTTCTAGATGCCACCACCGCCCGCTGGCTGCCTTGGGTGGTGGCCATCGCGTTTTTCATGCAGTCCCTCGACGGGACCATCCTCAATACCGCCCTGCCGGCCATGGCCCGGGACCTGGCGGAAAACCCGTTGCGCATGCAGGGCGTGGTGATCGCCTACATGCTCACGGTGGCGCTGCTGATTCCGGCTTCCGGCTGGATCGCCGACCGCTTCGGCACCAAGAAGATTTTCTTTGGCGCCATCTTGCTGTTCAGCGTCGGCTCCCTGCTCTGCGCCATGTCCAACACCTTGAGCCAGCTGATCGGCGCCCGGGTGATCCAGGGCCTGGGCGGCGCCCTGATGCTGCCGGTGGGCAGGCTGGTGGTGCTGCGCGCCTACCCGCGTTCGGAGCTGGTGCGGATCATGGGGTTTATCACCATCCCCGGCCTGCTCGGCCCGCTGATCGGCCCGACCATGGGCGGCTGGATGGTGCAGTACATGACCTGGCACTGGATCTTCCTGATCAACCTGCCGGTGGGTGCCATCGGCTGCTACGCGGTGTGGCGGTTTATCCCCGACCTGCGCGGCAGCGAACGCACGCGCTTCGACGGCCTGGGCTTCCTGCTGTTTGGCGCGGCGATGGTGCTGATCACCATTGCCATGGAAGGCCTGGGCGAACTGCACCTGCCGCACCTGCGGGTGATGTTGCTGCTGTTTGCCGGCCTGGCCTGCCTGGCCGCGTACTGGCTGCGCGCCGGGCATATCGAGAACCCGCTGTTTGCGCCTTCGCTGTTCAAGGTGCGGACTTTTGCCGTGGGCATTCTCGGCAACCTGTTCGCCCGCCTGGGCAGCGGCGCCCTGCCGTTCCTGGTGCCGTTGCTGCTGCAGGTGGCCCTGGGTTACTCGCCGTCCCAGGCCGGGATGAGCATGTTGCCCCTGGCGGCCGCGGCCATGCTCGCCAAGTCCGTGGCCCGACCGCTGATCGAGCGCCTGGGCTACCGCGTGGTTCTCACCGGCAATACCCTGGCCCTGGGGCTGATGCTGGCGAGCATGGGCCTGGTCACCGAGCACACGCCTTATCCGCTGCTGCTGGGGATGCTGGCGGTGCTGGGGGCGATCAACTCGCTGCAATTCACCGCGATGAACACCGTGACCCTGATCGACCTCGACGACGCCTCGGCCAGCAGCGGCAACAGCCTGCTGTCGGTGGTCGCGCAGTTGTCCCTGAGCCTGGGCGTAGCCTGCGCCGGTGCCCTGCTCGGCGGCTTTACTGCCGAAGTCGGCAACGACGGGGTGGATACCGTGCTCGGCGCCTTCCAGCTGACCTTCCTTACCGTGGGCATCATGGCGATGCTGGCCGCCGCCATCTTCCTGCAGCTCTCGCCCAAGGACGGCAAACGCAGCAAACCGGTGGAAGAACATATCGAGCATTGATCGGTAAATAGGCGACACGCTGCGCTGGCCAACAACGCGACAGGCCCGGTATACACCGGCGCCTGGGCCTGCCAGCGCAGCCTTCGGCAGCGGCAACGGCAATGGCTGCTCGTCCAGAATTTGCAGGTTCGGCGAGCGAGGCTGCTACACTGCGCGACATTTTGTTTTGCAGGCCAGTCCCGTGACCACCATCGCCACCGCTTTTAATACTTTGCCGCTGTCCGCCGCCATGCTGGCTAACCTCGACTCCCTCGGTTATGCCCAGATGACGCCGATCCAGGCGCAAAGCTTGCCGGTGATCCTCAAGGGGATGGATCTGATCGCCCAGGCCAAGACCGGCAGCGGCAAAACCGCAGCCTTCGGTATCGGCCTGTTGAACCCGATCAACCCGCGTTACTTCGGTTGCCAGGCCCTGGTGCTGTGCCCGACCCGTGAGCTGGCCGACCAGGTGGCCAAGGAAATCCGTCGCCTGGCCCGCTCCGAAGACAACATCAAGGTCCTGACCCTGTGCGGCGGCGTGTCCCTCGGCCCGCAGATCGCCTCCCTGGAACACGGCGCACACATCATCGTCGGCACCCCGGGTCGCATCTCCCAGCACTTGCGCAAGGGCTCGCTGAAACTCGACGGCCTCAACACCCTGATCCTCGACGAAGCCGACCGCATGCTGGACATGGGCTTCTACGACCCGATCGAAGAAATCATCGCCCACACCCCCGAGCGCCGGCAGACCCTGCTGTTTTCCGCCACCTACCCGGTGGGCATCAAGCAGCTGGCCTCCAAGTTCATGCGCGACCCACAGCAAGTGAAGGCCGAAGCCTTCCATGCCGACAGCCAGATCGAACAGCGCTTCTACGAGATTTCCCCGGAAGAGCGCATGGACGCCGTGGTCAAGGTGCTCAACCACTTCCGCCCGCAGTCCTGCGTGGCCTTCTGCTTCACCAAGCAGCAAGTGCAGGAAACCGTCGACCACCTGACGTCCAAGGGCATGTCCGCCGTGGGCCTGCATGGCGACCTGGAACAGCGCGACCGTGACCAGGTGCTGGCGATGTTCGCCAACCGCAGTACCTCGGTACTGGTGGCCACCGACGTCGCCGCGCGCGGCCTGGATATCGATGCCCTGGACATGGTGATCAACGTCGAGCTGGCGCGGGATTCGGAAATCCACATCCACCGCGTCGGCCGTACCGGTCGGGCTGGCGAGAAAGGCATTGCCATCAGCCTGGTCGCACCGTCCGAGGCCCATCGCGCCCAGGCCATCGAACAGCTGCAGAAGTCCCCGCTGAACTGGGACCAGCTGGACAACCTGCCTTCCCAGGGCGGCGGTCCACTGCTGCCGGCCATGAGCACCCTGTGCATCGGTGCCGGGCGCAAGGACAAAGTGCGCCCGGGCGACATCCTCGGCGCCCTGACCGGCGATGCCGGGATCCCCGGTGCCCAGGTTGGCAAGATCGCGATCTTCGACTTCCAGGCGTATGTGGCGGTCGACCGCACCATCGCCAAGCAGGCCCTGCAACGCCTGAACGACGGCAAGATCAAGGGCCGCTCGCTGCGGGTCCGGATTCTCTGATCCCGGCCCTCTGATAGAGGGTCTAAAGGTGGGAGCTTGCTGTGGCGAGGGAGCTTGCTCCCGCCCGAGCGCGCAGCGCTCGCAAACCCTGCGGCCGCAGCTTGACTGACCCGCCGCGCCGCCCCAGTAAGCTCCCGCGCCACAGACACCCTGCACCGCTCGACCCCAGAATTTTAGAGGACACCGTTTTGCGCTCTACCGAAGTCGTGATCATTGGCGCTGGCGCCGCAGGCCTGATGTGCGCCCTGACCGCTGCCGGTCGTGGACGCCAGGTGATGTTGCTCGACCACGCCAACAAGGCGGGCAAGAAAATCCTGATGTCCGGCGGTGGCCGCTGTAATTTCACCAACATGTACACAGAACCGGGCAATTTTCTCTCGCAGAATGCGCACTTCTGCAAATCCGCCCTGGCCCGCTACACCCAGTGGGATTTCATCGCCATGGTGGCCAAGCACGGCGTGCCGTATCACGAGAAAAAACTCGGCCAGTTGTTCTGCGATAACAAGTCCAGCGACATCCTCGGCATGCTGCTCGACGAGTGCGACCAGGCCGGCGTCAGCCTGCACCTGGATACCTCCATCGAGCAGATCGAAAAGCTCGAACACGGCTACCAGTTGCACACCACCCTCGGCCCGTTGCAGTGCACGTCCCTGGTGATCGCCACCGGCGGCCTGTCGATCCCGACCCTGGGTGCCACCGGCTTTGGTTACCAGGTGGCCCGCCAGTTCGGCCACGAGCTGCTGCCGACCCGCGCCGGGCTGGTGCCGTTCACCATCACCGACCAGCTCAAGGAGCTGTGCGGCGAGCTGTCCGGAACCTCGGTGGACTGCCTGGTGAGCTGCAACGACCAGAGCTTTCGCGAGAACATCCTGTTCACCCATCGCGGCCTCAGCGGCCCGGCGATCCTGCAGATTTCGTCATTCTGGGAGCCGGGCGACACCGTGGAGATCAACCTGCTGCCGGACCACGACGCCCTCGACTGGCTGAATCAACAGCAGGCCGAACGCCCCAACAGCGAATTGAAAACCCTGCTCGGCGAGATCTTCACCAAGAAGATGGCCAACCTGCTGGCGGACAACTGGTTCGTCTCCAAGCCGATGAAGCAATACACCCACGCCGAAATCGCCGAAATCGCCGAGAAACTGGCGAGCTGGACACTGGTGCCGGCCGGCACCGAAGGCTACCGCACGGCCGAAGTGACCCTGGGCGGCGTCGACACCCGCGAAGTGTCGTCCAAGACCATGGAGTCGCTGAAAAGCCCGGGGTTGTACTTTATCGGCGAAGTGCTGGACGTGACCGGGCACCTGGGGGGCTTCAATTTCCAGTGGGCCTGGGCTTCGGGTTACGCCGCCGCGCAGTACGTCTGAGGCGGCGACTCTTGCCGCGGGAGGCGTGAGCGGTACAAGGAAGGAACAGATTTTGCTCCAGGATGTGACGACGCCATTGCGCCGTCGTCAATACTGGCTCAATTTACCCAGATCGCCGCGGAAGGCCCTCCCCACTTCATGTCCTCGACCTCTTTTCGCCACTCCCTGCGCCGTCTTTGGGCACTGGATAAATTCAGCTACAGCGTGCGGGTGTTTATCGCCCTGACCGGCAGCATGGCGCTGTGCTGGTACCAGGACGAGATGGGCTTGCTGATCCCGCTGTTCCTGGGGATTATCGCCAGCGCCCTGGCCGAGACCGACGACAGCTGGCAGGGCCGCCTCAACGCCCTGGCCGTGACCCTGGTGTGCTTCAGTGTCGCGGCCTTCTCGGTCGAATTGCTGTTCCCCTACCCCTGGATATTCGTCATCGCCCTGGCGTTGGCCAGCTTCGGCCTGACCATGCTCGGTGCCCTCGGCGAACGTTACGGCGCGATTGCCTCGGCGACCCTGATTCTGTCGGTCTACACCATGATCGGCGTGGATCAGCGCGGCGGGGCGGTCACCGACTTCTGGCACGAACCGGTGCTGCTGGTGGCCGGCGCCGCCTGGTACGGCCTGCTCTCGGTGCTGTGGCAGGCGCTGTTTTCCAACCAACCGGTGCAACAGAGCCTGGCCCGGCTGTTTCGCGAGCTGGGGTATTACCTGAAGCTCAAATCGTCGCTGTTCGAGCCGATCCGCCAGCTGGACGTCGAAGCCCGGCGCCTGGAACTGGCGCAGCAGAACGGCAAGGTGGTGGCGGCACTCAACGCGGCCAAGGAAATAATCCTGCACCGGGTCGGCAATGGCCGGCCGGGGTCCAAGGTCAGTCGCTACCTGAAGCTGTACTTCCTGGCCCAAGACATCCACGAGCGAGCCAGCTCCTCGCACTACCCGTACAACGCCCTGGCCGAGGCGTTCTTCCACAGCGACGTGCTGTTCCGCTGCCAGCGCCTGCTGCGCCAGCAAGGCAAGGCCTGCCGGGCCCTGGCCGAGTCGATCCAGCTGCGCCAGCCATTCGTCTACGACGCCAGCTTTGCCGAAGCCCTGAGCGACCTGCATGCCTCCCTGGAACACCTGCGGATCCAGAGCAACCCGGCCTGGCGCGGGTTGCTGCGCTCGCTGCGGGCCCTGGCGGCGAACCTCGGGACCCTGGACCGCTTGCTCAGCGATGCCAGCAACCCCGACGCCCTGGCCGACGCCACCGACAGCAGCCTGCTGGACCGTTCGCCGCGCAACCTGAAGGATGTCTGGCTGCGCCTGCGCACCCAGCTGACGCCGACGTCGCTGCTGTTTCGCCATGCCCTGCGCCTGCCGCTGGCGCTGACCATCGGCTACGGCATGGTGCATTTGATTCACCCGTCCCAGGGCTACTGGATCATCCTCACCACGCTTTTCGTGTGTCAGCCGAACTACGGCGCCACGCGGCGCAAGCTCGGCCAGCGGATCATCGGCACCGCCATCGGCCTGACCGTGGCCTGGGCCCTGTTCGACCTGTTCCCGAGCCCGCTGGTGCAGTCGTTGTTCGCGATCGCCGCCGGCGTGGTGTTCTTTATCAACCGCACCACGCGCTACACCCTGGCGACGGCGGCCATCACCCTGATGGTGCTGTTCTGCTTCAACCAGGTCGGCGACGGTTATGGGCTGTTCTTGCCGCGCCTGTTCGATACCCTGCTGGGCAGCCTGATCGCCGGCCTCGCGGTATTCCTGTTCCTGCCCGACTGGCAGGGCCGACGCCTGAACAAGGTGCTGGCCAACACCCTGACCTGCAACAGCATCTACCTGCGCCAGATCATGCAGCAGTACGCCGCCGGAAAAAGCGACGACCTGGCCTACCGCCTGGCCCGACGCAACGCCCACAACGCCGATGCGGCGCTGTCCACCACCCTGGCCAATATGCTGATGGAACCCGGGCACTTCCGTAAGGAAGCGGACGTCGGCTTCCGCTTCCTGGTGCTGTCCCACACCTTGCTCAGCTACCTCTCGGGCCTCGGCGCCCACCGCGAGACCCAGCTGCCGGCCGAAGTCCGCGAACACCTGATCGAAGGCGCCGGGGTCAGCCTGGCGGCCAGCATCGACGAAATCGCCCAGGGCCTGGCCAGCAAAACCCCGATCGCCATCCAGAGCGATGCCGAAGAAGCCCTGGCCAATGAGCTGGAGCAAATGCCGGATGAAATCGACGAAGGCCAGCGCCTGGTGCAAAGCCAACTGGCGCTCATCTGCCGGCAGCTCGGCCCCCTGCGAACCCTGGCCGTCCACCTCATAAGAGCAGAGTGAGGCAGCGGCAAGAGGTACGGCTCCAGCTTGTGGCTTGCTGCTAACAGCTTGCCGCTGCCCCTCTCCTACATACCGTGTTCGCGCAAGAGCCGGTCGTAACTGCCATCGGCTTTCATCTTGGCGATTTCGCGGTCGAAGCCGGCGACGATCTTGGCGTGGTCCGGGTTTTTCAGGCTGACCAGGATATGCAGGCTGTTTTCGCTCAGGGGCTTGGGCAGGAACTCCACGGCATTGCGCACTCGCGGTGATTCCCGGGCCAGGTAATAGCGGGCGACGTACTCGTCTTCCAGGGTCAGCTGAACCCGGTCGGCCGCCAGCATGCGCACCGCCATGGCGAAGTTGTGCACCGGGACTTTCTGCAACAGTGGGTCGTTGTCGAATTCGGGGGAGTAGGCGTAACCGCGGACCACGGCAATCGGGTATTCGTGCAACTGCTTGAGGTCCTGGTATTCCAGAGGGGCGTCCTTGCGCTTGATAAAACGCACCCGGTTCAGCAGGTACTCGGCGGAGAACTGCCCCAACTGGGTTCGCGCATCGTTGTACCAGGCGTTGACCAGCACGTCGTAGCGGCCCTCGCCCACCCCCATCAGCGCCCGGGCCCAGGGCACCTGTTCGAACTCGCTGGGGTAGCCAGCACGGGCCAGGGCGGTGCTGACGATATCCGTGGCCAGGCCGCCATTGACCAGGGTGGCATCGGTAAACGGCGGCCAGACGTCGGCCACCAGGCGCAGCTTTTCCGCGGACGCGCTCTGGCCCAGCAACAGCAATCCAATCAAAGCAAACGCTCGATGCAATCGCGGCATGCTCAAAGATCCTTAGCGGGCGCGGAGCCCTGCGTGATTTCGGCGGAACCCGAGGTTCTGCTGGCCACTGCGTGGCCACATCCCGGACCTAACATTAGCTCATGGGAGCCAGTGCAAAGCGCTCGATTGCAGATTACACAAAGAAGACAGAACCCATCCAAAACAATGATGGCATTTTGATCTACCTCACATAAATCCTCGCCCCCTACCGCCCCGCGCAAGACATCCTGGAGAGGGACGCTTAGTATCGCTGCACAGTTTTTGACAGGACGTGAACATGACAATCGATTGGGTCTGCAAACACCACACTGACCTGGGCAAGGAACAGTTGTACGCCATTCTGCAGCTGCGCACCGAGGTGTTCGTGGTCGAGCAGAAATGCGCCTATCAGGAAGTCGATGGCCTGGACCTGGACGGCGACACCTGCCACCTGATGGCCTGGGACAACGACCGCCTGGTGGCGTATCTGCGCCTGCTTGACCCGACATCCCAGGGCGGCGATGTGGTGATCGGCCGCGTGGTCATCGCCCCCGAAGCCCGCAGTCAGGGCCTGGGCCACACCCTGATGGAGCACGCCCTGGTGCAGGCCGAGAAGTACTGGCCCGGCACGCCGATCTACCTCTCGGCCCAGGCACATTTGCAGGGCTACTACGGCCGCTACGGCTTCAGCGTGGCGGGTGAGGAATATGTCGAAGACGGCATCCCCCACATCGGCATGCGCAAGGCTTGAGTCGACGCGGCTTCGGCGGTGTTCAGGGGTAGCCCAGCACCGCCTTGATCTGTGGCAGGTGGCTGGCGATCCAGCCCTTGTCGATCGCGCCCCAGTCCTGCACCTGGTAGCGCCCGGCGTGGTTGCGCGCCCCATCCTGCTGCTCGAACTCGCAGACGATGTCCAGGTCCGCCAGGGCGGCGATGGTGTCCTGGGCGGTGCGCCGGGGCATGCCCGTGGCCTCGGTCAGCGCCGGCACACTGCTGGCCAGCCCGCTGTCGATCAGGTACGCCACGTACAAGCGCCGGTAAAAGCTGCTTTTGGTCTTGCTCACATCCATCGCCTACTCCTTGTTGCTTGGGTTATCCCACCACGTCCGCCTTGCCCTGCAGGTCACGCCAGGTGAGGTAGACCCGCAGGTCGAATTCCAGCTGGTGATAGCCCGGCAGCATGTGCTCGCAGAGCTTGTAGAACGCTTTGTTATGGTCCGATTCCTTGAAGTGCGCCAGTTCGTGCACCACGATCATGCGCAGAAACTCCGGGGCGGCCTCCTTGAACAGCGAAGCGATGCGGATTTCCTTCTTGGCCTTGAGCTTGCCGCCCTGCACCCGGGAAATCGCCGTGTGCAGGCCCAGGGCGCGGTGGGTCAGGTCCAGGCGGTTATCGAACAGCACCTTGTCCACGGCCGGCGCGTTGCGCAGGTATTCCTGCTTGAGCTCCAGCACATAGCCGTACAGCGCCTTGTCGCTCTGCACCCCATGCTTTTGCGGATAACGCTGGCTCAGGTAGTCGCCCAAGCGCCCCTGGGCGATCAATTGGCGGATTTGTTCTTGAAGAGCGGCCGGGTAGGCCTGGAGGTATTTCAAGGCGGTCATGGGGCGGCAACAGAGTCACGAAAGGTCGCCAGTGTAGCGAATTCAGCCCGGTAACGCGCTCCAGTCGAAGGGCTGGGCAAAGCGCTGGGCGTCGCTGGCCATCAGCGGCCGCGCCACCAGGAAGCCCTGCACGTACTGGCAACCGTTGGCTTGCAGCCATTGATATTGCTCGAGGGTTTCCACGCCCTCGGCAATCACCAGCAGCCCGAACTGCTTGCACAAATCGATGGTGCTGCGGGCTATCGCCGCGTCGCGCGGCGAATCCGGCAGGCGCGCGATCAGGTGCCGGTCGAGCTTGAGGGTATCGAGCTCCAGGTCGCACAGATGGGCCAGGGAACAGATGCCCGAGCCAAAGTCATCCAGCGCCACCCGCACCCCAAGGTGACGCAGCAGGCGCAACTGTTTGCGCGTCTCGTCAGGGTTTTGGAGCAGGGCCTCCTCGGTGACCTCGACCTCCAGCTGCCGGGGCTGCAGGCCGTGACGCTCAAGGACCTGGCGCAATTCGGTGACCAGGTTGGGCAAGCCGAACTGGGTGTTGCTCAAGCTGATGGCCAGCACCATGTCCTCGCTGAACAGGCCCTGCCAGCGCCGGCGCTGGGCGCCGCCGCGGTGGTAGATCCAGCTGCCCAGGCGACTGATCAGCCGCGCCTCTTCCAGCAACGGCAGAAACAGCCCCGGCGGGACGTCGCCGACACTCGGGTGCTGCCAGCGCAGCAACGCCTCGAAGCCACGCAGGCGGCCGTCGGCAACCGCCACCTGGGGTTGATACACCAGGTTGAATTCCTTGTGCTTGATGGCGTTGCGCACGCTGTCCTCAAGCATCAGCCGCGAGCGCGCCCGGCCGTTCATTTCATGATCGTAGTAGCGATACTGCTGGCGCCCGGCACGCTTGGCCTCGTACATGGCGATGTCGGAGGCACGCAGCAGGCCATCGAGGTCGGCGCCGCAATCGGGGTAGGTGGCAATGCCGATGCTGACGCCGAGGACGATATCCAGGCCATCGATCTGCTGACAGATCGACACCCGTTCGATGAGTTTTTCCGCGATCTTTGCTGCCTGTTCCGGCTGTTCCAGGTCCAGCAAGGCGGTGAATTCATCCCCCCCCATGCGCGCCAGGATGTCGAACGAACGCAGGCAGGCTCGAAACTGCTCCGAGACCCAGCGCAGGACCCGGTCACCGGCATCGTGCCCCAGCGAATCGTTGACCCGCTTGAAGCCGTCCAGGTCCAGGTACAGCAGCACCAGGGACTTTCCCGGGCGCTCCTGGCGCAGCAGCAGGTTCTCCACCGTCTGGTAAAACCCCCGACGGTTGAGCAGGCCGGTCAAGGGATCGGTCACGGCCTGGTATTCCAGTTGCTGGTGCAGATGACGCACCTCGGACATGTCCAGCACCGTGACCACCATGGCCTTCTGCTCAGTGGACAGCGGCGCGCAGGACAGGGCCACCGAGACGTGCTGCCCGGTGCGGGTACAGAGCGTGGCGTCATGCAGGCGATAGGTTTCGCCCCGGGCATAGCTGGCGTAGAACTCGGAGTCGCGCCAGACCGGCATCTGCGGTTTTTGCACAAAACTGAGCAGCGCACTGCCTTCCAGGCTGTTGTCCTGGGCTTCGAGCAGACGCGAAATCGCCGGGTTGGCAAACTCGATAAGCCCGCCCTCGCCCACCACCAGGATGCCTTCGGCGGCATTGGCCAGCACCGAGGCGTTGAACGCCCGGGCGGCTTCCAGTTCGTGGCTCAGGCGCTGCAAGGCGCGGCGGTTGCGCTGCTGTTCCAGCAGGGTCTGCACCTTGGGCTTGAGGATTTGCGGATCGAAAGGCTTGAACAGGTAATCCACGGCGCCGCTGGCGTAGCCCTTGATCACCGCGGCCTGGGATTGTTCGTTGGCGGTCAGGAAGATGATCGGGGTCAGGCGCGTGCGCTGGCTGCCACGCATCAGTCGCGCCACTTCGAAGCCGTCCATGCCGGGCATCTGCACATCCAGCAGCACCAGGTCGACCTCGTGTTCAAGCAGCAGGTTGAGGGCCTCGATACCGGATGCAGCCGTCATGACCTGCCAGTCCTGGCGCTGCAGCAGCGCCCGCATGCTGATCAGATTCTCGGGGTAATCATCAACGATCAAAAGGACTGAGCTGCCATCACCTGGCTTGGGTTGCGCGCATTCCATGCTGCTTCTCTTGTGTGCGTAAGGCCGGAAACCGAAGAAAACCGGACAAAAACTGAGTCTTCACTCTAGACCCGGATCCGGCAAAGCAGAAGCTGTCAAAAGGACATCACCGTGCCAAAGCAGCGGGCACCCGACTAACGGTCACCGGCGAAAGCCCCGTCTCAAGGGAAAAAACGCAGCAGGACAAAGGCTTGACGTCAAGCATCCGCCAGACGGGCGTTAACCGCGATGCCTTCTACGTTATAAAGACCACCCTGAAAAACCGCAGGCTAAAGCCTTGCGTGCCTGCGCCTGCCTCAACCGTGGAAACCCCCGAGCATGATCGACCTGGCAACCTGGAACCTCAGCGTTCCCGTCGGCAACCCGCCGGCCACCATCGACACACCACGACTGGTGAGTGGTTTCAAGGATCAGTACTTCCACTCCAACACCGGCACCTTGTTCTTCTGGTCCCCCGTGACCGGCTCCAAGACCGAGAACGCCATCTACCCGCGCACCGAACTGCGCGAGACCTACTCCAACGGCACCCTGCGCAACTGGACCTACCCCGACGCCGACAACCTGCTGTACGCAACCCTGGCGGTGAACCAGGTGCCGTCCTCGGGCAAGATCGTCATCGGCCAGATCCACGCCTACAACAGCACCAAGCCGCTGGTGAAGGTCGAGTACCAGTACAAGACCAGCAAGCTGAGCGGCAATATCGTGGCCAAGGTGCGCATGCGCCCGGACGACAAGGAAGGCCGGGTCATCACCATCGCCGAGAACGTCAAGCTGGACCGCGAGTTCTCCTACCTGATCCACCTCAGCCGCAGCGGCACCCTGAGCATCAGCGCCGCCGGTTACCAGTGGGACAACAAGATCAGCGCCACCTGGCGCGACAAGCCGCTGTACTTCAAGGCCGGGGTCTATGTGCAGGACAACACCGGCTACACCAGCGAAGGCGGCAAGGTGACCTTCTACAAGCTGGACATCGACCACAACAAAGGCTGAAACCGACCCACAAAAAAGCCCGCATCGCTGCGGGCTTTTTCGGTACTACGCCGGGGCTTAGTTGACCTTGGCGTTCAGCTCACCCTTGAGGTAGCGCTGGAACATGGCTTCCAGGGAAACCGGCTTGATCTTCGAAGCATTGCCGGCGGTGCCGAAGGCTTCGTAACGGGCGATGCACACGTCGCGCATGGCGGTCACGGTAGCGCCGAAGAATTTGCGCGGGTCGAACTCGCTCGGGTTGGTGGCCATCAGGCGACGCATCGCACCGGTGGACGCCAGGCGCAGGTCGGTGTCGATGTTGACCTTGCGTACGCCGTGCTTGATGCCTTCAACGATTTCTTCAACCGGCACGCCGTAGGTTTCTTTGATGTCGCCGCCGTACTGGTTGATGATCGCCAGCCACTCTTGCGGCACCGAAGACGAACCGTGCATCACCAGGTGAGTGTTGGGAATGCGCTTGTGGATCTCTTTGATGCGGTCGATGGCCAGCACGTCGCCGGTAGGTGGCTTGGTGAACTTGTAGGCGCCGTGGCTGGTGCCGATGGCGATGGCCAGGGCATCGACCTGGGTGCGCTTGACGAAGTCGGCGGCTTCTTCCGGGTCGGTCAGCATCTGGCTGTGATCCAGCACGCCTTCGGCGCCGATACCGTCTTCTTCACCGGCCATGCCGGTTTCCAGGGAACCCAGGCAGCCCAGCTCGCCTTCTACCGACACGCCGCAGGCGTGAGCCATGGCCACGGTTTGCTGGGTCACGCGCACGTTGTAGTCGTAGTCGGTCGGGGTCTTGCCGTCTTCGCCCAGGGAGCCGTCCATCATCACCGAGCTGAAGCCCAGCTGGATGGAACGCTGGCAGACGTCAGGGCTGGTGCCGTGGTCCTGGTGCATGCACACCGGGATGTGCGGGAATTCTTCGATCGCGGCGAGGATCAGGTGGCGCAGGAAAGGCGCACCGGCGTATTTGCGGGCACCGGCCGAAGCCTGGACGATCACCGGGGAGTCAGTCTTGTCAGCGGCTTCCATGATGGCGCGCATCTGCTCAAGGTTGTTGACGTTGAAAGCTGGAACGCCGTAGCCGAATTCGGCTGCGTGGTCCAGCATCTGGCGCATGCTGATGAGTGCCATTGTGTGTGTCTCTCCCGATCGAGGGTCGTTAATCGTGCAAGCCTGCCGTAGCGGCGGCTGCTATTCAAGTTATTGCAGATCGGGGGTCAGCCCGCCCTGCCTGATTCAAGTAAAACGCTGTTTCGTGTCCTGCCAACCCCTGTAGCGAGCGAGCCTGCTGGCTCGGACGTCGCCACCGGGGCCGGTTTTATTGAGCCTTGCAGCCGCGGCCGATCAGATCGTTGGTGGCGACCCAGTAAACCAGGCCTTCCTCACCTTTTTCGTGAAACGCCAGCATCTCGTTGCTGTACAGCGCGCCCGAAGCGCCCGGCTCCAGCTTCAGGCGGTAGACCTGATCGGCCCCGCCCAGGCGCACATCGACTTCCTTGCGGCTGCTGTCGGTGTAGCGCCAGACCACCTGTGCCTGGCTGTCGCAGACCCAGGTGGTCCAGGTGTCGGCGGGTGGCGACTTGAACAGATCCAGGTTGGCGCAACCTGCCAGCAATGCCAGCGCCGCCACGGCGATAAAGCCTTTCATCGGTGTTCCTCGGCTGGCGGCAGCAGGCCGCCGGCACAACGCGTAATCAATGAGACCCATCAAGGACAACCATGTTCCTTGGTCCGGGACGGGGTTTCGTATTTGTCCAGGCCATCAGGGCCCAGACGCTTGTTAATCACCGGCGCCGTCTCGGCCTGCCAATCGGCCTGGTAGCAGCCGTTATCCGGCGCCCCTGGCTCGACCGCAGGTTTGGCCTCGGGGGTGCTGGAGCACCCCGCCAGCAATCCGACACCGATCAACAGCATTAACGTCTTGACCATGTGAACACTCCTTTGCCTGGCCAATGGGGCTTCAGCCCTTGGCCCGTGCTTCCAGGACTTCCACGGCGGGCAGCACCTTGCCTTCGACGAACTCGAGGAACGCGCCGCCGCCGGTGGAAATGTAGGAGATTTGCTCGGCCACACCATATTTGTCGATGGCCGCCAGGGTGTCGCCACCACCGGCAATCGAGAATGCCGAGCTGTCGGCGATGGCCTGGGCCAGGACTTTGGTGCCGTTACCGAACTGGTCGAACTCGAACACGCCGACCGGACCGTTCCAGAGGATGGTCTTGGACGACTTCAGCAGCTCGGCGAAATGCGCGGCGGTTTGCGGGCCGATGTCGAGGATCATGTCGTCGGCCGCCACATCGGCGATCAGCTTGACCGTGGCTTCGGCGCTTTCGGCGAACTCCTTGGCCACCACCACGTCGACCGGCAGCGGGACGCTGACCTTGGCCGCGATTTCACGGGCGGTGTCCAGCAGGTCCGGCTCGTACAGCGACTTGCCGACCGGGTGACCGGCAGCGGCGAGGAAGGTGTTGGCAATGCCGCCGCCGACGATCAGTTGATTGCAGATCTGGCTCAGGCTGTTGAGCACGTCGAGCTTGGTCGACACCTTGGAGCCGGCAACGATGGCCGCCATCGGTTGCGCCGGGGCGCCCAGGGCCTTGCCCAGTGCCTCCAGCTCAGCAGCCAGCAATGGGCCGGCCGCCGCGACCTTGGCGAACTTGGCCACGCCATGGGTCGAGCCCTCGGCACGGTGAGCAGTGCCGAAAGCGTCCATCACGAACACGTCGCACAGCGCCGCGTATTGCTGGGCCAGTTCGTCGGCGTTCTTTTTCTCGCCCTTGTTGAAGCGCACGTTTTCGAACAACACGATGTCACCGGCCTTGACCTCGACACCGTCCAGGTAATCGGCCACCAGCGGCACCTCACGGCCCAGGGCCTTGCTCAGGTAGTCGGCGACGGGCTTGAGGCTGTTCTCGGCGGAGAACTCGCCTTCGGTCGGACGGCCCAGGTGCGAGCAGACCATCACTGCCGCGCCTTTTTCCAGGGCCAGCTTGATGGTCGGCAGCGAGGCCAGGATTCGCGCATCGCTGGTGACAACACCGTCCTTGACTGGGACGTTGAGGTCTTCACGGATCAGTACGCGCTTACCTTGCAGATCGAGGTCGGTCATCTTCAACACGGTCATGGGTCGCAATTCCTGGGTTACTGCTGTTGAGAAGCAGGGAGTAGAGGGGCAGAAAGTGGAGCAGCTGTTTGCAGATAATGTCCTGCAACGTCCAGCATTCGGTTGGCAAACCCCCATTCGTTGTCGAACCAGGCCAGGATGTTCACCAACCGGGGGCCGGAAACACGGGTCTGACTGGCGTCGACGATCGCCGAATGCGGGTCATGGTTGAAATCACAGCTGGCGTGCGGCAGTTCGGTGTAGGCCAGCAACCCCTTGAGCGGGCCGCTGGTGGCGGCCTCGCGCAGGATCCGGTTGACCTCGCCGGCATCGGTATCACTCACGGTTTGCAGGGTGATATCGAGGCACGACACGTTCACCGTCGGCACGCGCACTGCTTTGGCCTGAATTCGCCCGGCAAGTTCCGGCAGCAGCCGTTCGATGCCTCGGGCCAGACCGGTGGACACCGGGATCACCGACTGGAACGCCGAACGGGTACGGCGCAGGTCTTCGTGGTGATAGGCGTCGATCACCGGCTGATCGTTCATCGCCGAGTGAATGGTGGTGATCGATACGTATTCCAGGCCGATCGCCTGATCCAGCAGGCGCAACAGCGGCACGCCGCAGTTGGTGGTGCAGGAGGCGTTGGACACCAGCAGCTCGCGGCCAGTCAGGCAATCCTGGTTGACGCCGTAGACGATGGTGGCGTCGACATCCGACTCACTGGCCATCGGCTGGGAAAACAGCACCCGCGGCGCACCGGCATCGAGGAAGCGCTGGCCATCGGCCCGGGTGTGGTAGGCGCCGGAGCACTCCAGCACCAGATCGACGCCCAGGGACGCCCAATCGATGCCTTCGGGGGTAGCACTGCGCAGGACCTTCACGCAGTTGCCATTGATATGCAGACAATCGCCATCGACCTTCACCTCGCCGGGGAACCGGCCATGGGTGGAGTCGAAGCGTGTCAGGTATTCGATGCTGGCCATGTCGGCCAGGTCGTTGATTGCAACAATTTCGAACCCGGCCGCAGCCCCTCGCTCGAACAGAGCACGCAAGACGCAACGACCAATCCGGCCGTAGCCGTTGAGTGCAACTTTGTAGGGACGCGGTTGAGGCATGGGGTTCTCAATCAGGTACAGGTAGACACACAGGTTATGCGCCAACCCTTGCAGGAGCTGGCTTGTGTGGCGAGGGAGCTTGCTCCCGCTGGAGCGCGCAGCGCTCCCAGACCGGTTGCCGAGGTGTATCTGATACCTCTCGACAGGTTGGTCTGGGGCCGCTTCGCGCTCCAGCGGGAGCAAGCTCCCTCGCCACTACAAGCTCACTCCTACATAGAGGAGCGGTGCGTTTTAGTCTTCCAGCAGTTCTTCAGCCTGACCCAGGATGTTCTCCAGGGTGAAGCCGAACTCTTCGAACAAGGCTGGCGCAGGCGCCGACTCGCCGTAGGTGGTCATGCCAATCACGCGGCCTTCCAGGCCCACGTACTTGTACCAGTAGTCCGCGTGCGCGGCCTCGATGGCGATACGGGCACTGACCTGCAACGGCAGGACCGACTGCTTGTAGCCGGCATCCTGGGCATCGAACACGCTGGTGCACGGCATGGAAACCACGCGCACCTTGCGCCCCTGCTCGGTCAGCTTATCGAACGCCTGAACCGCCAGGCCCACTTCCGAACCGGTGGAGATCAGGATCAGCTCAGGCTCGCCTGCGCAGTCCTTCAACACGTAACCGCCACGGGCGATATCGGCGATCTGGCCGGCATCGCGGGTTTGGTGCTGCAGGTTCTGACGGGAGAAGATCAGCGCCGAAGGGCCGTCCTTGCGCTCGATGGCCAGCTTCCAGCACACGGCCGATTCCACGGCATCGGCTGGACGCCAGGTGTCGAGGTTCGGGGTGCTGCGCAGGCTGGTCAGTTGCTCGATCGGCTGGTGAGTCGGGCCATCTTCGCCCAGGCCGATGGAGTCGTGGGTGTAGACGAACACCACGCGTTTCTTCATCAAGGACGCCATGCGCACCGCGTTGCGGGCGTATTCCATGAACATCAGGAAGGTCGCGCCGTAAGGCACCAGGCCGCCGTGCAGGGCCACGCCGTTCATGATCGCGCTCATGCCGAACTCGCGAACGCCGTAGTACATGTAGTTGCCGCTGGCGTCTTCAGCCGACACGCCTTTGCAGCCTTTCCACAGGGTCAGGTTGGAACCGGCCAGGTCAGCGGAGCCGCCCAGCAGTTCAGGCAGCAGTGGGCCGTAGGCGTTCAGGGCGTTCTGGCTGGCTTTGCGGCTGGCGATGGTTTCGCCCTTGGCCGCGACTTCAGCGATGTAGGCCGAGGCCTTTTCGGCGAAATCGGCAGGCAAGTCACCGGCCAGGCGCCGGACCAGCTCGTTGGCCAGCTCAGGGAAGGCGGCGGAGTAGGCAGCGAAGCGCTGATCCCACTCGGCTTCGACCGCGCGGCCAGCTTCCTTGGCGTCCCACTCGGCGTAGATATCGGCCGGGATTTCGAACGGAGCGTAGTTCCAGTTCAGCGCCTTGCGGGTCAGGGCGATTTCCGCGTCACCCAGTGGGGCGCCGTGGCAGTCTTCCTTGCCTTGCTTGTTCGGCGAGCCGAAACCGATGGTGGTCTTGCAGCAGATCAGGGTCGGCTGCTCGCTTTTGCGCGCGGTCTCGATGGCGATCTTCAGTTCTTCAGGATCGTGGCCGTCGACGTTGCGGATCACCTGCCAGTTGTAGGCTTCGAAACGCTTCGGGGTGTCATCGGTAAACCAGCCTTCGACTTCGCCGTCGATGGAGATGCCGTTGTCATCGTAGAAGGCAATCAGTTTGCCCAGGCCCAAAGTACCGGCCAGGGAGCCCACTTCGTGGGAAATGCCTTCCATCATGCAGCCATCACCCAGGAACACGTAGGTGTGGTGATCGACAACGTTGTGCCCCGGGCGGTTGAACTGCGCCGCCAGGACTTTCTCCGCGAGGGCGAAACCCACGGCGTTGGCCAGGCCCTGGCCCAACGGACCGGTGGTGGTTTCAACACCCGGGGTGTAGCCGAACTCCGGGTGACCCGGGGTGCGGCTGTGCAGTTGGCGGAAGTTTTTCAGGTCTTCGATCGACAGGTCATAGCCGGTCAGGTGCAGCAGCGAGTAGATCAACATCGAGCCGTGGCCGTTGGACAGCACGAAGCGGTCACGGTCGGCGAAAGCCGGATTACTCGGGTTGTGCTTCAGGTAGTCACGCCAAAGTACCTCGGCGATATCCGCCATACCCATCGGGGCACCGGGATGGCCGCTGTTGGCTTTTTGCACGGCATCCATGCTGAGGGCACGAATGGCGTTGGCACGCTCACGACGGCTGGGCATCGCTGATCTCCTAGGGTTTGAATAAAACGAAACGGAAAAAAGACGCGCATTTTCCCTCAGCCCGTAGGCGGGGGCAATGACAGATAGTCGTTCTGGCAGGTTTTTCCTGTGGATAAAGCGCTTATCGCCTGATGAAACCTTTCTGCATTTCGTCTTTAGAGAGCAAAGGCTGCTTCAAGTGCCATTTATCTACCAATATCAAAACTTTTTGATATTGGTCTTGCGGGGTTTTATGGGCGTCACTAGACTGCGCCACTATGAATTTACGTGTGCCTTCCATTCGCCATGACGACTGCGATGAACTGGCGGCCTTGTGCAAGGCCGGCGGCGATCCGCTGCGATTGAATGTATTGCGCGCGCTGACCAACGACTCGTTCGGTGTACTGGAGCTGGCGCAGATCTTTGCCATCGGCCAGTCCGGCATGAGCCACCACCTCAAGGTCCTGGCCCAGGCCGACCTGGTGGCGACCCGCCGCGAGGGCAATGCGATCTTCTATCGCCGTGCCCTGCCCAACACCGAGCAACTGGGCGGCAGGCTGCATGCGGCCCTGCTCGATGAAGTCGACCAGTTGGCCCTGCCCTTTGACGTACAGGCGCGGATCGGCCTGGTGCATCGGCAACGGGCAACGGCCAGTCAGGACTTTTTTTCCCGGGTCGCGGAGAAGTTTCGCGCCCAGCAGGACCTGATCGCAGGACTGCCCCAGTACCGCGAGAGCTTGCTTTCGTTGCTGGATCAGCTGAATTTCGGCAGCACCGCCACGGCCATCGAAGTCGGCCCGGGCGACGGTGGCTTTCTGCCGGATCTGGCCCGCCGCTTCCATCAGGTCACCGCGCTGGACAACAGCCCGGCGATGCTGGATCTGGCGCGCCAGCTGTGTGAACGCGAAGCGCTGGCTAACGTCAGCCTGCAGTTGGCCGATGCACTCAATGGCGTAGGCCTGAGCGCCAACTGCGTCGTGCTGAACATGGTTTTGCATCATTTCGCAGCGCCCGCCGAAGCCATGAAACACATGGCCGGCCTGCTGCAACCAGGCGGTAGCCTGTTAGTGACAGAGTTGTGCAGCCACAACCAGAGTTGGGCCAGGGAGGCCTGCGGTGATCTCTGGCTGGGCTTTGAACAGGAAGATCTGGCCCGTTGGGCCACCGCTGCGGGACTGGTTCCCGGGGAAAGCCTGTATGTAGGCTTACGTAATGGTTTCCAGATTCAGGTCCGCCATTTTCAGCGGCCGGCTGGCGACACTCACCATCGGTAAATTTAGGAAACCGTCGAGATGAGCGAATACTCCCTTTTCACCTCCGAGTCCGTGTCTGAAGGGCATCCGGACAAAATCGCCGACCAGATTTCTGACGCGGTGCTGGACGCCATCATTGCTGAAGACAAGTTCGCCCGCGTGGCTTGCGAGACTCTGGTGAAAACCGGCGTGGCGATCATCGCCGGCGAAGTCACCACATCGGCCTGGGTCGACCTGGAAGAAATCGTCCGTAACGTGATCCTGGACATCGGCTACAACAGCTCCGACGTCGGCTTCGACGGCGCGACCTGCGGCGTGATGAACATCATCGGCAAGCAGTCCCCCGACATCAACCAGGGTGTAGACCGCGCCAAGCCTGAAGATCAGGGCGCCGGCGACCAGGGCCTGATGTTCGGCTACGCCAGCAACGAAACCGACGTGCTGATGCCGGCCCCGATCACCTTCTCGCACCAACTGGTGCAGCGCCAGGCCGAGGCCCGCAAATCCGGCCTGCTGCCTTGGCTGCGTCCCGACGCCAAGTCGCAAGTGACCTGCCGTTACGAAGGCGGCAAGGTGGTGGCGATCGACGCCGTCGTCCTGTCGACCCAGCACAACCCTGACGTGTCGTACAAAGACCTGCGCGAAGGCGTGATGGAGCTGATCGTCAAGCACGTGCTGCCAGCCGACCTGCTGACCAAGGACACCCAGTTCCACATCAACCCGACTGGCCAGTTCATCATCGGTGGCCCGGTGGGCGACTGCGGCCTGACCGGTCGCAAGATCATCGTCGACAGCTACGGCGGCATGGCCCGTCACGGCGGCGGCGCGTTCTCCGGCAAGGATCCATCCAAGGTTGACCGTTCGGCCGCCTACGCCGGTCGCTATGTGGCCAAGAACATCGTCGCTGCCGGCCTGGCCGAGCGCTGCGAGATCCAGGTTTCCTACGCTATCGGCGTCGCTCAACCGACTTCGATCTCGTTGAACACCTTCGGCACCGGCAAGATCAGCGATGACAAGATCGTCAAGCTGGTACGTGACGTGTTCGACCTGCGTCCATACGCCATCACCACCATGCTCGACCTGCTGCACCCGATGTACCAGGAAACCGCGGCTTACGGCCACTTCGGTCGCACCCCGCAAACCAAGACCGTGGGCGAAGACACCTTCACCACCTTCACTTGGGAAAAAACCGACCGCGCCGAGGCCCTGCGCGCCGCTGCCGGTCTGTAAGCTTCACCTGGCAACATCCAAAGCCCCGCACGGTTCGCCCTGCGGGGCTTTTTTGTAGCCGAAGGTTTCCCTGCCGGCCTCTGGCCCGGGGCTTACCGGCGGCCTCCCGCCCCCCGAAACAACCGGCAACCAGCCGAGCGCCCCGTGCCTCCCGCAGCGGCCTAACCTTGGTCGACATCACACCCGAGCAAGGACGCTCCCCATGTTGCCCAGACTGCAATGGTTGATCAGTTTCACCCTGGCCCTTCTCGTACTGCCGGCCATGGCCGCCTGCCCGGATTGGCCCGCCGCCCGCGCCACGGAAGAAATCAGCGCCCTGCAACGGCAACTGCAAGCCTGGGACGAGGGCTATCACCGCCAGGGCCAGTCCGCGGTGGCCGACGAGCTGTACGACCAGGCGCGGCAACGCCTGAACACCTGGCGCCAGTGCTTCAGCGTCGCGCCCACCGCTGACCAGCCGCTGCGCAG
Source organism: Pseudomonas sp. CF161 (assembly GCF_000416215.1). Taxonomy (NCBI): domain Bacteria; kingdom Pseudomonadati; phylum Pseudomonadota; class Gammaproteobacteria; order Pseudomonadales; family Pseudomonadaceae; genus Pseudomonas; species Pseudomonas sp. CF161. Next base: position 13,561 of record NZ_ATLP01000035.1, on the reverse strand, counting down.
CGCTGCTGGCGACGTGGCCCACCCGATCCCCCATACCGGCCTTGAGAAACTCGCCGACGACCAGGCCGTGCAGGCCTGGCTGCAAGGCCGGCGCCAGGTCTGGGTGCAGCCGAAGGTCGACGGCGTGGCGGTGACCCTGATCTACCGTCGCGGCCTGTTGCAGCAGGCCATCAGCCGTGGCGACGGCCTGCGTGGCCAGGACTGGAGCGCCGCTGCGCAACTGATCGAAGCCATTCCCAAACGACTGCCCCAACCGGTGGACCTGCTGCTGCAAGGCGAGCTGTACTGGCGCCTGGAAGCCCACGTTCAGGCCGAAGCCGGCAGCCGCAATGCCCGCAGCCAGATCGCCGGGCTGATGGCACGCAAACAGCTGCGGGTGGAAGAGGCACGGCAGATCGGCCTGTTTGTCTGGGACTGGCCACAGGGCCCGAACACCCTGCCCGAGCGCCTGGCGCAGTTGAGCAGCCTGGGGTTCGCCGAAAGCCGCGAGTACAGCCACCCCGTCACCGACCTTGACGACGCCCGACGCTGGCGCGACCACTGGTATCGCGCGCCCCTGCCCTTTGCCAGCGACGGCATTGTGTTGCGCCAAAGCCTGCGCCCGCCCGCGCAGCGCTGGCAGGTCAAGGCGCCGTACTGGCTGGTGGCCTGGAAGTACCCCTACCGGCAAGCCCTGGCCACGGTCCGCAAGGTGCAGTTCAAGGTCGGCCGCACCGGGCGCATCACCCCTCTGCTGGAACTGGAGCCGGTGCGCCTGGATGACCGACAGATCCGCCGGGTCAGCAGTGGCTCGCTGCAGCGTTGGCAAGCGCTGGATATCCGCCCCGGCGACCAGGTGGCCATCAGCCTGGCCGGGCTGACGGTGCCACGCCTGGACAGCGTGGTGCTGCGTGCGGCGCAACGGGCGCCGATCAGCGTGCCCGACCCCGAAGCCTTTGATTACCTGAGCTGCTGGCAGCCGCTGCCGGGATGCGAAAGCCAGTTCCTGGCACGCCTGACCTGGCTCAGCGGCAAGCAGGGGCTGGACCTGCCCCATGTCGGCAGCGGCACCTGGGAGAAACTGATTGAAACAGGTCGGATCAAAGGCTTGGTCGATTGGTTGACCCTCGACCACGCAGAGCTTGCTAACATTGCCGGCTTTGGCGAACGCAGCAGCGCACGCCTGCTCGACAGCCTGCAAGGCGCCCGTCAGCGACCTTTCGCACGCTGGCTGAAGGCCCTGGGCCTGCCGCCCAGCGGCACGGCCAGCCTGCAAGGCCCGTGGCAGGTCCTGGCGAGCAAAAGTACCGAACAATGGCAGGCCGAGGGCAACATCGGCCCCAAACGCGCCGCACAGTTGAGCGCGTTTTTGCAGAGCCCGCAGATGCGGGCTGTCACTGAAGAATTGAGAACCGCCGGGGTCGAAGGGTTTTGAAAACTGATCGATCCGTGGTGTTGAACCCCAAGGGCACGACTACGCTCCAAGAGCCCAACCGTCTGCCCACCTGATAGCGACCTTACGGAGCCTTTATGAAACTGTTTTCACCGCTCGCGCTTTTGACCCTTTGCAGCCTGGTGGCCGCCCCGGTGCTGGCCACAGAGCAGGCCCCGGAACTCACCGGCTGCGCCGCCAAGCGCCAGGCCATCAGCACCCAGATTGAGCAGGCCAAGGCCCACGGCAACAGCGAACAACAGGCTGGCCTGGAAAAAGCCCTGAGCGAAGTCACTGCGAACTGCACCGACGCCTCGCTGAAGAAGGAGCGGGAAAACAAGGTGCTGGATGCCAAGCACGAAGTCAGCCGCCGTCAGGCCGACCTGGATAAAGCCATGAAAAAAGGCGATTCGGAGAAGATCAACAAGCGCAAGGACAAGCTCGCCGAATCCCGCAAGGAACTGCAGCAAGCCCTGGACGAACTGGATAAATAAGCCGCTGACGGGCTTTCACGCCAAACCTTGACTCAGGACCGTCTGTGGCGAGGGAGCTTGCTCCCGCTTGCCTGGGCAGCAGGCACCGCCTCAAGCTCCGGGGCTGGCCGCTGCCGACGCGACAGGCGCCCCTGCCCAGGTCGCCTTGTTTAAAGCGGGATCAGTGATCACGAAACTCTTTATGGCAAGCACTGCACGCATCTTCGACTTTCTGCACCGCCGGGCCGAGATTGGCGGCCTTGTACGGCTGGACCTGGCTTGCGATCACCAATTCACCGGTGGCCGCCTCAAGGTTGCGCGCCAGCTCCTGGAAGCGCGCCTGCTTGCGCCAGACATCGTCGGTGGCGCTGGTATGTTGCTCTTCCTTGACCTGGGGAAAGTGCTTCCACGGTTCGTGGGACAGGCTGTCGAGCTTGACCGCGCCCTCGGCGAAACGCGCACCGTCGAAGGCGATCCGCCCGCGAAGCATGCCGCCCAGGTCTTCACCGGTCTTGAGCATCTGTTTGAAGATCGCCTTGCGCTGCCCCAGGGGCGAGTTCGGATCGACTCCACCGCAGGCAGAAAGCGTCAGGCAGGCCAGCAATACAACAGCAAGTCTTTTAAGAATCATGGTGGCTCAAGGTTCGGGAAAACGGCGGCCAGTATCCTCGCCTGCCCGGCAAAGACCAATAGCCCTATTAACAATAAGGGTTGCCCGAGCGCCTGCACGGCTCGCGCAATCGTCAAAGGAAGTACCGCATGAATCTCAGTTTCAGCGCCTGGCGCCGTCACCTGGCCTGGGCCCTGCCGACCCTGGCCCTGCTGGCCGGGTGCAACGGCAACGACACCGAAACGCCCAAGACCCACGCCCTCGCCACCTACGTCAGCGCACCCTGGGAGGCCCTGCCGCAGGTCGCCGACAATGACCTGCTGGCCGGCTTCGGCTCCTGGCGCAGTGCCTGCACCCGGCTCAAGGCCGACACGATCTGGGGACCGACCTGCGCCGCGGCCGCCACTGTGCCGCAGACACCCGCCGCCATTCGCGGCTTTCTTGAACAACACCTCCAGGTCTACGGCCTGCGCTCGGCCAATGGCAGCAGCACTGGCCTGATCACCGGTTACTACGAACCGGTCTACCCCGGCAGCCTGACCGCGACCAAGACCGCCAATGTGCCGGTGTACGGCGTGCCGGACGACATGATCATCGTTGCCCTGGACAGCCTCTACCCCGAACTCAAGGGCAAGCGCCTACGCGGCCGGCTTGAAGGCCGGGTGCTCAAGCCCTACGACGACGCCGCCAGCATCGAGACCAAGGGCGTCAAGGCTCCGGTGATCGCCTGGCTGACCGACCCGATGGACCTGCAGTTCCTGCAGATCCAGGGCTCGGGCCGGATCCAGCTGGCCGATGGTCGCCAACTGCGCATCGGCTATGCCGACCAGAACGGCCATCCTTATCGGCCGATTGGCCGCTGGCTGGTGGATCAGGGCGAGCTGAAAAAGGAAGAAGTCACCATGGGTGCCATCGCGGCATGGGCCAAGGCCCATCCGGCCCGCATTCCCGAGCTGCTGGGGAGCAACCCCAGTTATGTGTTCTTCAACCGCAACCCGGACAGCAACGAAGGCCCGCGCGGGTCGCTGAATGTGCCCCTGACCTCAGGCTACAGCGTGGCGGTGGATCGCAAAGTGATCCCCCTGGGCAGCCTGTTGTGGCTGTCCACCACCCGCCCGGACGGCAGCAGCCTGGTGCGTCCGGTGGCCGCCCAGGACACCGGCGGCGCCATCACTGGCGAGGTGCGTGCGGATCTGTTCTGGGGGACGGGGGATGCGGCCGGGCAACTGGCCGGCGACATGAAGCAGCAAGGACAGATCTGGATGCTCTGGCCCAAGGGCGCGGCGCTGCCGGCCGTTCCGGAAGTGGCCGACAGCAAATAACCTCGCCGCTCACCTCCACGCCGCCCGCAACTTGGCAGGCGGCGACCCTCGGGGAATGCAGCCCGGGGTCGCGCAACAGCGATCAGATCGAAACGAAGAAGAAGCTGGCAATCAGCGCCATGCCCACGAACCACACCACCGAGCGCAGCATGGCCCAGTCCGCCAGGTAGCAGATGATGTACAGCAGGCGACTGGTGATGAACAGCACCGCCAGCACGTCGATGGTCACCAGCTGCGCCACGTTGGCGACATGGGCAATGATCACCGCCGCCGCAAAGGCCGGGGTCACTTCGAAGCTGTTGAGCTGGGCGGAGTGGGCACGCTTGGCGAAGCCTTCAAGGGTCGCCAGGAACGCACGCGGATCGTGGTTCTGCCGTGGCCCGAACTTGCCGCCACTGAACTTGGCGACACCGGTGCACAGGTACGGCAGGAGGATGGCGATAAATACACACCAGAAGGCAACGGTCATGGCAGGGTCCTTTTTTAAAGTTAGGGGGGACGGGTCAGAACTTCATCACCAGCATGCCGATCAGGACCAGCCCACAGGCTAAGAGCCGTGGCCGCCCGAAAGGTTCTTGCAAGTAGCGCATGCCGAACAACACCACCAGGATCACGCTGATCTCGCGCAACGCCGCCGCTTCGGCAATCGAGCCAAGCTGCATGGCCCAAAGCACCAAAGCGTAGCTGAACAATACGCAAAATCCGACGCACAGCCCCAGCCGCCACTGTTCGCGCCAGAACAAGGCGAATGCCGGGCGCCTGCGGACCAGCGCCAGCAAGGGAAAGGGCCAGGCACTGAGCAGCGTGACCCAGACCAGGTAATCCAGAGGGTGCGACCAGCGCCGCAGGGCCTGGCCGTCGATAAAGGTGTAGCAGCCGATGCACAGGCCAATCAGCGCCACCACCGGCAGCATCGACCACGGCAAACGCTCGCCGCCACCGCCCTGCCACAAAAGGCAAAGCATGCCGAAGGGGATCAACAGAATGCCGAGGATCTGCTGGGTGCTGAGCACTTCTGCGGCAAATATCAGGGTCAGGGCCAGCACCACCAGGGGCGATAGCCCGCGCATCAGGGGGTAAACCAGCCCCAGGTCGCCGACCCGGTAGGCCTGGATCAACAGGTAGCGATACAGCAGTTCAAAGGCGGCGGAGGCCAGGATCCACGGCCAGATCGCGGCGGGTGGCAGCTCGACGAAACCCAGCATCAAGGCCACGAACAGCAGCGCCACAGTGTCCATGCACGCCACCACCAGCAACCGCTCGGCACTGAATTTGATCAGGGTGTTCCAGGCCGCATGCAGCAGCGCTGCCACCAGAACCAGACTTGTCGCCAGCACTTCAAACTCCCTGTTTGATAGAGGAGAAACGTTTCACCTAGCCCTTTCGGCTGTTTATACTGGCGCCGACCACGCCGCACTCAGTTGCGCAGAGACCTATTCCAATAATGCCTGCCGCCGCTCGACCCTCCGGGGACGGGAACTGGCATGCGCATGCCTGATCAGAGCGTCAAGACTACAGACTTATGGCAGCTGCAAGTGGCAAGCGGCGAACCTCAACCTTGAAACTTGCAGCTTGAGGTCCGAAGCTTGCTGCCGCCCCCCTGTCACCCTCGCTGTTCATCCAAAGGAGTCCGGATGCTTGAACTTGTCGCTGCATTTATTTGCCTGACCACCCTGCTCACCTACGTTAATTTCCGCTTTATCGGCCTGCCGCCGACCATCGGCGTGATGGTGACCGCACTGCTGTTTTCCCTGCTGCTGCAAGGCCTGAGCGTTCTTGGCTACCCCGGGCTCGAAGAGCACGTGCAGCAACTGATCGGCCAGATCGACTTCGGCGACCTGCTGATGAACTGGATGCTGTCGTTCCTGCTGTTCGCCGGCGCCCTGCACGTCAACCTCGGCGACCTGCGCAGTTATCGCTGGCCCATCGGCCTGCTGGCCACGGTTGGCGTTCTGGTCGCCACGGTGGTGATCGGCAGCCTGGCCTACTGGATCTTCGGCCTGTTCGGCTGGCACGTGAGCTTCCTCTACTGCCTGCTGTTCGGCGCGCTGATTTCACCCACCGACCCGATTGCCGTGCTCGGCGTGCTGCGTACCGCCAACGCGTCCAAACCGTTGAAGACCACCATCGTCGGCGAGTCGCTGTTCAACGACGGCACTGCGGTGGTGGTGTTCACCGTGCTGCTGGGCATCGCCCAGCTGGGTGAAACCCCGACGATTGGCGCGACCGCCATGCTGTTCGCCCACGAGGCCATTGGCGGCGTGGTGTTCGGCGGGCTGATCGGCTACCTGGTGTACCTGATGATCAAGAGCATCGAGCAGCACCAGATCGAAGTCATGCTGACCCTGGCCCTGGTCATCGGTGGCTCGGCGATGGCCACCGAACTGCACGTATCGGCACCGATCGCGATGGTGGTGGCGGGGCTGATCATCGGCAACCTGGGGCGCAACCTGGCGATGAACGACATGACCCGGCGCTACCTCGACGGTTTCTGGGAATTGCTCGATGACATGCTCAACGCCCTGCTGTTCGCCCTGATCGGCATGGAGCTGCTGCTGTTGCCGTTCTCCTGGCTGCACCTGCTGGCGGCGAGCCTGCTGGCGCTGGCGATCCTGCTCTCGCGCCTGCTCACCGTGGCCCCGGCCATCCTCCTGCTGCGCCGCTGGCGCACGGTGCCGCGCGGCACCATCCGGGTCCTGACCTGGGGTGGCCTGCGCGGCGGGGTTTCGGTGGCACTGGCGCTGGCCCTGCCCCTGGGCCCGGAGCGCGACCTGTTGCTGAGCATCACCTACATCGTGGTGCTGTCGTCGATCCTGTTGCAGGGCCTGAGCATCGGCAAACTGGTACGCCACGTGACCAACGATGCACCGGCGCCAGCCAGCAAGGCAGACGCTCACTGATCATTTTTTGATCTCTCGCGGATCGGGCGCCGGTGCCCGGTCCACGGTTTTATTGGGCTTGCCACTCTCGCTGCGCACCTGGGCATGGCTGATCAGGGCAAAGATGCAGCTGCCGCCGATGATATTGCCCGCCAGGGTCGGCCCGGCGAACACCAGCCAGAAATCCTTCCACGGCAACTCTCCGGCAAACACCAGGTACGAGACCTCGGCCGAACCGACCACGATATGGGTGAAGTCACCCAGGGCCATCAAGTAAGTGATCAGGACAATGATCCAGATCTTGGCGCTCTCCATGGACGGGATCATCCAGACCATGGTGGCAATCATCCAGCCGGAAATAATGCCCTTGGCGAACATCTGGCCACTGTCGTTTTCCATGACCTTGCGCCCGATATCGAGGAAGGCCATATCGGTCTTGCTGTCGAAAATCGGCAGGTGCAGCATCACGTAGGCCACCAGCAGGGTGCCGCACAGGTTACCCACCAGCACCACGCTCCACAGCCGCAGCAGGCGCCCGAAGTTGTTCAGGGTCGGCTTGCTCATCACCGGCAGCACGGCGGTCAGGGTGTTTTCGGTAAACAGTTGCTGGCGCGCCAGGATCACCGCGAGAAAGCCCGCGCAGTAGCCGAAGCTGGCGATCACCTTGAAGCCCTCGGTGTCGGGCAGGCGCGAATTGAGCAGGCCCATGCCCATCAACGACAGGCCCATGGTCAAGCCGGCAGCCAGGGCCGACCACCACAGCGCGGCGACGCTGCGCTCCAGTTCCTGGTCGCCCTGGGTGCGGATGATTTCATGCAGGACCGCCGCGCGAGGCGGTTGGTTGCGGTCGACGTCGTGCTGCTCTTCGGCCGACAGGCCGGGGGTCTTGCCGTCTTTTTGGGTGTCCATAAGGCTCCTGAACCAGGCGGGTCATTTAGCTACGACCTGCGCGGTTCAGGGCTGTTCAGTGGCACCCGGTGTTTTGTCGCAAAGGTTTCACTCGACGGCGGCGTCGTCCTGGAACTGGTCCTTCACGTACTTGATTTCGGTGCGCCCGTGGGGCGCCGGCAAGCCGTCTTCGCCGAGGTTGACGAAGACCATCTTCTCCACCGTGAGGATGGATTTGCGGGTGATCTTGTTGCGCACTTCGCAGGTCAGGGTAATCGAGGTGCGACCGAACTCGGTGGCGGTAATCCCCAGCTCGATGATGTCGCCCTGGCGCGAGGCGCTGACAAAGTTGATTTCCGAGATGTACTTGGTGACCACGCGCTGATTGCCCAGTTGGACGATGGCGTAGATGGCCGCCTCTTCGTCGATCCAGCGCAACAGGCTGCCCCCGAATAGCGTGCCGTTGGGGTTGAGGTCTTCGGGCTTTACCCATTTGCGGGTGTGGAAGTTCATGGGGGGCTCCGGGGTTGGGGGGAGGTTAGTGATGATTGTGGATGGCCCCCAGCTTCCAGCTTCAAGCTCAAAGCTGCAAGTTAAAAGCCGGTCCGCGCTGACTTGCGGCTTGCCACTTGCCGCGCAAACCCAGCTATAATCGCCACCGTTTCAAAACGGTCATCTGGATTTGATACCGTTTTCCCGCCACCTGTCCGAGGGGCGCTGCAGCAGGTTTACCTGTCAGGCTCGGATGGGGCGTTGCTGGCCACAGTCGGCCAGATACCAAACGCACAACGGCGCCCATTCGCATAACTACGAATGGAGGCTCTTCATGAGCGCTGTTATCACGCCTGCAGATTTTAACGATTACAAAGTCGCCGACATGTCCCTGGCTGCCTGGGGCCGTCGCGAAACCATCATCGCCGAATCGGAAATGCCGGCCCTGATGGGTCTGCGCCGCAAGTACTCCGCCGAGCAGCCGCTCAAGGGCGCGAAGATTCTTGGCTGCATCCACATGACCATTCAGACAGCCGTGCTGATCGAAACCCTGGTTGCCCTGGGTGCCGAAGTACGTTGGTCGTCCTGCAACATTTTCTCGACTCAAGATCAGGCCGCTGCGTCCATCGCTGCTGCCGGCATCCCGGTTTTCGCCTGGAAAGGCGAGACTGAAGAAGAGTACGAGTGGTGCCTGGAGCAGACCATCCTCAAGGATGGCCAGCCATGGGACGCCAACATGATCCTCGACGACGGCGGCGACCTGACTCAGCTGCTGCACGACAAGTACCCACAGGTGCTGGACCGCGTTCACGGCGTGACCGAAGAAACCACCACTGGCGTGCACCGCCTGCTGGACATGCTGGCCAAGGGCGAGCTGAAAATCCCGGCCATCAACGTCAACGACTCGGTGACCAAGAGCAAGAACGACAACAAGTACGGCTGCCGTCACAGCCTGAACGATGCGATCAAGCGCGGCACCGACCACCTGCTGTCCGGCAAGCAAGCGCTGGTCATCGGCTACGGTGACGTGGGCAAGGGCTCGGCCCAGTCCCTGCGTCAGGAAGGCATGATCGTCAAGGTTTCCGAAGTTGACCCGATCTGCGCCATGCAAGCCTGCATGGACGGTTTCGAACTGGTTTCGCCGTTCATCGACGGTATCAACACCGGCACCTCCGACTGCATCGACGCAGCCCTGCTGGGCAAGATCGACCTGATCGTGACCACCACCGGCAACGTCAATGTTTGCGACTCGAACATGCTCAAAGCCCTGAAGAAGCGCGCTGTTGTCTGCAACATCGGCCACTTCGACAACGAAATCGACACCGCTTTCATGCGCAAGAACTGGGCATGGGAAGAAGTGAAGCCTCAGGTACACAAGATCCACCGTACCGGCCCTGGCGCGTTCGACGCCCAGAACGACGACTACCTGATCCTGCTGGCCGAAGGCCGCCTGGTGAACCTGGGTAACGCTACCGGTCACCCAAGCCGCATCATGGACGGCTCGTTCGCCAACCAGGTTCTGGCGCAGATCTTCCTGTTCGGCCAGAAGTACGCCGACCTGTCGCCAGCCCAGAAAGCCGAGCGCCTGACCGTTGAAGTACTGCCGAAGAAACTCGACGAAGAAGTGGCCCTGGAAATGGTCCGTGGCTTCGGCGGCGTCGTGACTCAACTGACCAAGACCCAGGCCGACTACATCGGCGTGACCGTCGAAGGTCCGTTCAAGCCGCACGCTTACCGGTACTAAGCAGCGGCGAGCTTCGAGCTGCAAGCGGCAAGTTAGAGCGGTTGGCTGACTTGCGGCTTGTGGTGAGGGGCTTGCTCCTTCATTGCTCTCTTTAAGCAGTTGTGAGCTTCAAGCTGCACGCTACAAGAATAGGCACACCGCCTCCTTGCAGCTTGCAGCTTGAAGCTTGCGGCTGGAGGCCCCCTCCATGTCCCAAGACCGTCGCTACAGCTTCGAGTTCTTCCCGACCAAGACCGATGCTGGGCATGAAAAACTGCTCGCCACTGCCCGTCAGCTGGCCACGTACAACCCCGATTTCTTCTCCTGCACCTACGGTGCCGGTGGCTCGACTCGCGATCGCACGATCAACACCGTGCTGCAGCTTGAGAGCGAAGTAAAAGTCCCTGCCGCGCCGCACCTGTCCTGCGTCGGCGACAGCAAGGACGACCTGCGCGGCCTGCTCAACCAGTACCAGGCTGCCGGGATCAAGCGCATCGTCGCCCTGCGCGGCGACCTGCCTTCGGGCATGGGCATGGCCAGCGGTGAGCTGCGCCACGCCAACGACCTGGTGGAGTTCATTCGCCAGGAAACCGGCGACCACTTCCATATCGAAGTCGCTGCCTACCCGGAAATGCACCCGCAAGCGCGCAATTTCGAAGACGATCTCAATAACTTCGTGCGCAAGGCCAACGCCGGCGCCGACAGTGCGATCACCCAGTACTTCTTCAACGCCGACAGCTACTTCTACTTCGTTGAACGCGTGCGCAAGCTGGGTGTGAACATTCCGATCGTGCCGGGCATCATGCCGATCACCAACTACAGCAAGCTGGCGCGCTTCTCCGACGCCTGCGGCGCCGAGATCCCACGCTGGATCCGCAAGCAGCTGGAAGCCTACGGCGACGACACCCAGAGCATTCAGGGTTTCGGCGAGCAGGTGATCAGCGAGATGTGCGAACGCCTGCTGCAAGGCGACGCGCCAGGCTTGCACTTCTACACCCTGAACCAGGCTGAGCCGAGCCTGGCGGTGTGGAACAACCTGAAGCTGCCACGCTGATCGACCCAGGTTGAACACCCAAGGGCCCTGGCGAAACCAGGGCCCTTTTTCATGCTGGGTCCTTGAGCTAGAGCGGTCAGCACTGCCTCTAGCTATTTCATCGGGTCACGGCGTAATCTCGCGCCATGTTTGTCATCTTCCGGTTGCTGACCGCCCTTCTCTGCACTTGCCTGAGCCTTGCGGCCCACGGCGAGAAGCTGCGCATTGTCACCGATCCCTGGCCGCCCTACGCCTACGAGGAAAACGGCAAGGCCATGGGCCTGGACTACGAGGCCACGGCCATTGTCTTCCAGCGCCTGGGGATCGAAGTGCAATGGCAGTTCCTGCCGTGGAAACGCTGCCTGGCCATGCTGGAGCAGGGTCAGGCCGACGCGGTGCTGGATATCTTTCATCGCGAAGAACGGGAAAAAAGCCTGCTCTACCCCAGCGAACCGCTGTCGGAAGTGGAGTTCGTGATGTTCTACGCCAACCAGCGCCCGCACCCGTTCAGCCGCCTGGAAACCTTGAGCGGCCTGACCATCGGCACCTCCCCCGGCTACCTGTACACCGACGAATTCAACGACTCGCCGCTGTTCAAGCGCGAGCCCGCGCCCACCCAGGAAGCCAACTTCGGCAAGCTGCTGCTGGGACGGATCGACCTGGTGATCACCGATCGCCGGGTCGGCCAGTACCTGCTCGACACCTTGAAAGTGCGCGACCAGATCACCGAAAACCCCATGGTGCTGGTGCGCCAGGGGCAGTTCCTGGCCGTGCGCCGCAACGCCGGCATGGACTTGCTGGTGCAGCGCTTTGCCGCCGAACTCAAACGCTTCAAGCAGGAACCGGCCTACGCCGAGCTCAATGCCCGCTATGGCGGCACTCGCGCCCCGGGGCCTTCGAAGGCGACCCTGCACTCCACCTCCGATAAAACCGTTGAGCAGCAGGAAAGCAGCGCACGGTGATTGCTCTGTTATACTCCGGCCTTTCCGCCAGGCTCACGCCCGGACGCTCGTTCCTGTTCAAGGCATCTCGATACCGCTACAGCGCAGCCAATACGGCCCGCGCGGGCTTTTTCGGGCACGTCTTCAGGACTGAAGCTGGACCGGACGGGATTGCGTCCTCTTAAACGCCATTCGCGCCAGGCAAGACTATCCCTCTGGGCCAAGCCCTAACTAAAACAGGATTACTCATGTCCTTTGCTTCCCTCGGTCTCTCCGAGGCTTTAGTCGGCGCGATCGAAGCCGCCGGCTATACCCAGCCTACTCCGGTGCAACAGCGGGCCATTCCCGCCGTGTTGCAAGGTCGCGACTTGATGGTTGCGGCGCAGACAGGTACTGGTAAAACCGGCGGTTTCGCCCTTCCGATCCTGGAACGGTTGTTTCCCAACGGTCACCCGGACAAATCCCAGCGTCACGGCCCGCGCCAACCGCGCGTCCTGGTCCTGACCCCAACCCGCGAACTGGCCGCCCAGGTGCATGAGAGCTTCAAGCTCTACGCCCGCGACCTGAAGTTCGTCAGCGCCTGCATCTTCGGCGGCGTCGGCATGAACCCACAGGTGCAAGCCATGGCCCGTGGGGTTGATGTGCTGGTTGCCTGCCCGGGCCGCCTGCTCGACCTGTGCGGTCAAGGCAGCGTCGACTTGTCCCACGTGGAAATCCTCGTGCTGGACGAAGCCGACCGCATGCTCGACATGGGCTTTGTGCACGACGTGAAGAAAGTCCTCGCGCGCCTGCCAGCCAAACGCCAGAACCTGCTGTTCTCCGCGACCTTCTCCAAGGACATCACGGACCTCGCCGGCAAGCTGCTGCACAACCCCGAGCGCATCGAAGTCACGCCGCCGAACACCACGGTCGAGCGCATCGAGCAACGGGTATTCCGCCTCGCCGCCAGCCACAAGCGTGCCCTGCTGGCGCACCTGATTACCGCCGGCGCCTGGGAACAGGTCCTGGTCTTCACCCGTACCAAGCACGGCGCCAACCGCCTGGCCGAGTACCTGGACAAACACGGCCTGAGCGCTGTCGCCATCCACGGTAACAAGAGCCAGAACGCCCGCACCAAAGCCCTGGCCGACTTCAAGGCCGGCGAAGTGCGGATCCTGGTTGCCACCGATATCGCCGCCCGTGGTCTGGATATCGACCAGCTGCCACACGTGGTCAACTTCGAGCTGCCGAACGTCGACGAAGACTACGTGCACCGCATCGGCCGTACGGGCCGTGCCGGTCGTTCGGGCGAAGCGATTTCCCTGGTCGCCCCGGACGAAGAAAAACTGCTGAAAAGCATCGAGCGCATGACCAAGCAGAAAATCGCCGACGGCGACCTGATGGGTTTTGACGCCAGTGCCGTTGAAGCCGAGAAGCCTGAAGTGCGTGAACGTCCGGACGTGCGCAACCCGCGCAATGCCCGTGGCCCGCGTGGCGATGGCCCGAACGGCGGTGGCGGCGGCGGTGGCCGTAAAGACAAGGGCAAGGACAAGGGCGGCAAGGACAAACCTGCCGCTCGTGGCGACCGCCCGGCTCGCGAGCAGAAACCTCGCGAAGGCACCCCGGCCCGCGAACAGCGCCAGCCAACCCCACGTGCAGCTGCTGACCGCGCGCCCGACGAGTTCCTGGACGACGATATCGATAACTTCGGTAACCGCGTCGACTACGTCCCGCAGCAGAAGCCGGCTCAAGGTCGCGGCCGCCGTCCAGGCGCCCCGGCACAAGGTGCAGGCGCCGGTGCAGCGCCGCG